>JANMME010000384.1:0-2805 GCA_031373015.1 Saprospiraceae bacterium | reverse complement strand
CAGCGAAGGATCTGCAATATCTGTTGTAAATTGCTCATAATCAGATCCTTCGCTGCGCTCAGGATGACACACGCGCTTGGGATTTCGGTATATCAAGCAGGCAATATTGGAAATATCCTCTTGTGCCTTTGTATTTAACTACACTACCACAAACTTGCTCCCGCGCACCTCCACCACGTCTTTGCCATTTGAAAGCAAGGCCTTAGTGTTCTTGAATTCGAATTGATCGCCTTTTGCGAGACTTTTCAGCGTGCTGCGCATTTCATACGTCAGCACGCTGGAACGAGAACTTAGTGTGCTTGTTTTGCCACTTTTTGTGAACAGAAGGGTGAAGCCAGTTATCCGGGCGCCTTTGTCACAGCCATCTACCTGTAATTCAGTTTGGTTGTTTATTTCCTGCTTAGTAAGCTCGCCACCTGTTTTGCCAGCGAATATTACCCAAGCCCCACCGAAAGGAAGGGAGGCTTTAAGTTCCTGATGGGTGGGTAGCGCTTCGGTTGGAACGGGTTGTTTGACAAATGAACTGGCCAGCAGCATCAGGGCTGGCAAACAGAAAAGGTGCATTACGTTGTTTTTCATGACTAAAAAATTTTGGTGAACTGATTTGTGTACAAAAGTGTACGCATTTTTAGCCTGAAATTTGGAAAGTATAACAACTACAGGGTAGGGTAGAGCAACGGCAAATTTTCCCTGTGATTGAAGGGAATATGCCGTTGCTCTACTGGAAACGGTTGTTGCTCTACTTTTGGGAGGGGAGAAGGCAGTAACTTGTTATTTTGATGTGGTTTTTTTGATTGACGATTGACGATTACATGATTGTTGATTTTTGATGGAATGGCTGATCTTCAATGGCCGATGGACGATGAAATGGCAGAAGGAAGAGACGTTATACATCAACAATAGACAATTGTACATCACATTAAAAATCAGCAATCATGTAATCGTCAATCGGCAATCAAAACCATTTTAAAATGAAATTGCAGGTCAAAACGGTATCTATACACCTCCTTTTCTGGCTTTTGTACATCGCCTCGGAGTACTTTGCCAATCTGATGCACCTGCGCACGGACGAGAACCTGCGTTTTTTCCGCTCGATGCTGTTGTCGCTGCCGGTATTGATGCTTTCGACCTATTTCATCGCTTTATATGCTGTGCCGCGTTTTTTGAAAACGGAACGATGGGGTCTATTTATATTGTCTTTGATCGTGGTGGCTATTTTTGTGTTTTACGGACGGATAAAATGGCTGGAATGGTTGAATTATTTTGAAGGCCATTATTATAAGGTGCCGGTTGCCAAGGTGTTGTCCAATATCATTCGCGACTATGCCATCATAGCGCTGGCCGTTTGTATTTATATCATCGGCGATTACCGAAGGGAGCACAAGGCGAATATTCAACTGATAAAATCGAAGGCGGAGGCGGAAATCAAATTGCTTAAAGGCCAGCTGCACCCGCATTTTTTGTTCAATTCGCTCAACAACCTGTACAGTCTCGCGCTGATTAAGTCGGACCTGACAGCCGACAGCATTTTAAAACTGACCGAACTCCTTGATTACCTGGTCTATCGGGCCAATATGGATAAGGTTCCGCTAGACAAAGAGCTGCAACTTCTGCACAATTACATCGGGCTGGAGCAATTGCGCTACGGAGACCATTTGCGCATCAAAACCGACATTTCAGTACAAAATGATGCCCTGCAAGTAGCACCGCTTCTGCTCCTTCCTTTTGCAGAAAACTGTTTCAAACACGGTGGGCCGGGCATAGACGGACTGTTTCGGGTTGATATTCAACTGTTTGCCAACGACCACAAACTGGTCTTCTCGATCTGCAACAGCAAAAAAAACGGCTCGGAGAACAACAAGCATAGCGGAGGGCTTGGCCTGCAAAACATCCGGCAGCGCTTGTCGTTGATTTATCCGGGGCGCCATGAATTGACCATTGATAACCAGCCGAATGCCTACAACGTGCGGCTTGAAATTAAAATCCGGGATGAAAAAAATTAGGTGTTTCATCGTTGATGACGAGCCACTGGCCATCAAAGTCATCGAACAGCATTTGTCGAAATTGAGCGCCTTCGAGGTTTGCGGCAAAACTACCAACCCGGTAGAGGCGCTTGCGCAAATCAAAATGCTCCAGCCAGACCTGGTTTTTATGGACATCGAAATGCCGGAGATAAACGGCATGGAACTCATGGCCACCCTGCAAAACAAACCCGCGATCATCATTACCACAGCGTACCGCGAATATGCCGTAGAAGGATTTGAACTGAATGCACTCGACTACCTCGTGAAGCCCATTCCGTTTCCCAGATTCCTGAAAGCCATTGAAAAGTTTCTGGAGCAACGTTTGCCACCCGCCGCCGCCCCCATTCCCGACCAACAGGCCTGCATTTTTGTCAAGGCCGACCGCAAAACCATCCGAATATTGTTAGACGAGATATTGTATGTAGAGGGTATAAAAGACTATAGCCGGATCGTGCTGGCGACACAAAAGATTATGACGAAAGTTTCCATCGGCAATTTTTTTAAAGAACTTCCCGAAGAGCGTTTCATACGGGTACATAAATCATTTGTCGTGGCCAGGAACAAGATCACGGCATTTACCGCGATGGATGTCGAGGTGAATGGGGTGGAGATTCCGATTGGTAGGTTGTATCGGGAGGCTTTTTTTGAGCAGATGGAGGGGGGGAGGATGGGCCACGGATGACACGGATAAGACACGGATTTGCACGGATTTGCACGGATTTTAAAAACAACCCTAATCCGTGCAAATCCGTGTCCCATCCGTGTCATCCGTGGCCCATCC
>JANMME010000304.1:0-1949 GCA_031373015.1 Saprospiraceae bacterium | reverse complement strand
AGCCCGGCGGTTTGTTGTTCCTGGCGGACTGGTTGAGCCACGAGATTGCCAAGTGCATTAAATATTTGAATGTCAACATCCTGCGCGACGGGCAAAGTATAGGTTATGGCAGTCCTGGTGGTAAAGGGGTTTGGCGTTACGTCCACATTGGTCGTTGTTGCTGTAGTTGCTGGCTTGAGGGTGGTCGGCGCGGATGATTCCGGGTTTTGATGGTGTTGCTCTGCATCGTAAATCCACTCGTCCATATCACCCGAATTGGTCATTTGGTAAACACCGCCGCATCCTTCAATGACGGCCAGAAACACCGAGTTTTCTTTGGTCTCAAAACCAGGGCGTAATAAAATTTCCTGACCTCCATCGTAGGTAATATTATTGCCAGGGGCAATTGTTAGATTTGCATCTATGTGAATACCTGCTTCAAAAACCAATGGCCGGGACACCGATGGGATGGGATATGTGGGATAATACTCTTGTTGACAAGCCCGAAAAGGGTATAGATAATTGATAGTTGCCACATCGCCATCGCTGTATTCTGTGGCATCGCCGAAACTTTCCCCGTGAATCGCTACCATAGTAGGTTGCCCATTCGCGCTAAGAAACGTTGAATTATAGTGCATCAAAGAAGCAAAGTCATAAGGGCCAATGGGGGTTCCGTCGTTGATATGTTTGTTGAAATTATGCAGTTGGATCGGTATGATATTGGCTGTAAGGACTATCACAAAAAGATCCCGGTCTACCCTTGATTGCTCGTGCCACAATCCAGCGGCATGGGCTATTTCATGGATGATTGAAGGAAAATAGCATCCTTCTCCCCCATTCCATGGTGCAAAAGGGTCCTTTAAACTGACCAACTGAGCGCCACCATGCATACCCACCAATGAAGAGCACTCTAATGAAGGGTTAAATATTATGCGGTTTGGTGCAAAAGGATTTTGTTCCAGATACAGGTGGGTCGCGCCACTGACGTATTCGCAACTGGCTACGATCAACTTCAAATATTCGTCTGTAAAACCCGGGCCAAGTTCGTAATAGATGGTAGCATTTGGCCAGCGAAATTGATTGCCGAGAATGACATCGCCACGATCCTGTGCGGCCCCTTGTAATTCCTCGATGCGACCCAAAACGATATCTCCTTCGATTTTTGCCCAGCCGTCGGTTACTTCCACGGTCATTGTTTCTGGATTGGTGGCTCCTGGGAGTATGGTCGTGATGGATACAATGGAATCGGGGGTATTGCCGCCTTTAAAAAGGGGCGAATTATCTTGTTGTGCAGAGAGGATAAAAGTATTGGCCAGCACAAACAGCAGGGAGAAAATTATCTTTTTCATGACTTGTTATGGTTGAAAGTGAGAGAGGAAGGTGGTAAAAACTGCCCCACCACAATGTGATAATGTGGTGAGACAGTTTAGGGGAGGGGTTTATTACTTTTTAGATTCGAGGGTGCTGAGGCGTGCTTTCAGTGCCTCGTTTTCTTTCTTCATTTCAGTGTTCTCTTTCTTCATGTCAATCATGTACAAGGTCAGTTCCTCGATCTTTTCAAGCAGTTTGGCATCCATGGTAGCCACGTCAATGCCCGTTTTTTGTACTTCTTCTGCCGATGGTACGCCTGGCAGGTGCTTGTTCTCATGGATATATTTTTCTACCTCGGTCAGGCTGAGGAGTTTGTAGTCGTCTGCGAAGACGTAGTCAGCCCAGTTGGCCGTGTTTTTTAAGGCTACTTTTACTTTTTCGGTGAGGATACCGTCGGCGACGAAAAGGCGGTAGGCGCCGGGCATTAATTCGGGTTCGCTGATACCGATGCCGACTTTGCCAGCATTGGTGATGATTAGTTTTTCTGTGCTCCCGGAAAAAATGCGGAACCTGTCATTGTATGCATCTACAGCCCATGTTGGATTAGTGCCCGCACCGGCCAGGTTCAACTCCCCTCCTTCATTGGTCGTATTTTGCGG
>JANMME010000248.1:0-10974 GCA_031373015.1 Saprospiraceae bacterium | reverse complement strand
CTTGATCTTCATCTTTTTGTCGAACCGGACTTACCCGACGATGGAGAACAACAAGTTGGCCAACGGTGATTTTCGACCGCGCTTGCAGAGTGTGGTTTATCGGGCGATAAAATAGAGTTTTTAGCCACTAATTGCACCAATTTGCACTAATCTACGCAAAGATGGCATCTGATTCGCGATAGTGGCTACCTTTAAGGGGCAGGAATCAAATGTATTAATAATACTCAATTATGCCTAAAAACGAAATTTTAGACAACGGTTTTGCCAATCCCACCCTTGAAGTTTACGACAAATTTCATACCGCCGCAGATGCGAAACCCTTGATCTCGCTGCTCAAATCAAACGACATTCTGCACGAGGTGGAAGTGCCCAAGCAATTGACAGACACGCTTATTGTGGGCGAAGCCATTGCCTTCGTCCCCAAAGTGTTTGTGAAATTGCGCCCGCAGGATTTTCAACACGTGAACCGATTGGTGGAAGAAGACATGCTCCGACTTATTCAGGAGGGTAAAATTGATCTCAAACAGCACTTTCTATTCGAATTCTCCAATGCAGAATTGTGGGACGTTATTGGCAAGCCCGACGAATGGAATTTCGATACGATGGTAATTGCCAAATATCTGCTCGAATCAAGGGGCGTGGAGGTGAGTACAGCGCAATTAGATTTTATGAAAGAAGATCGCTTGCTCAAAATAAGGAAGCCCAAAAAGGGCAACGAAGTCTGGATGATTGTGCTGGTGTTGCTGAGTTTTCTCGTGTACGTTCCGAACCTTTCGGGGTGGCTTTTAACCACCCTTATTTGCTTTGGAATGGCCTATTACTATTGGCAAGATGTTACCATTGACCCAAATGGGGAAAAATTCTACACATTCGATACAAAAACCAGAAATTGGGGCAAGGCCGTTTTAATTTTGGCAGTTGTCGTCAGACTGGCTGCTTTTGTGTGGTTTTTTGGACTGAAAAATTAAAAGGCTGTTTATGAAAATGACAAAGTTTATAGAGCGGGTTTTACAGAAAAACCTCAGTAAAGACCTCCATTGTAATCCTGAAGAGGTAAGCCGTTATCAAGTAGCGAAGGCTTTTTATTTGATCTCGGTCTCGTTTAGGCAGGGATTGCTTGACATTTTACTGATGATAGCGGGAGTATTGATAGCAGGGCTTGGGCTTCAAAGTTTTTTGCTCCCCAACCATTTTATTGATGGCGGAGTGACGGGCATTTCCCTTTTGGTGGCAGAAATCACAGGGCTTCCACTCTCGGTTCTGATTGTGCTGCTCAACCTGCCGTTTGTGCTGCTGGCCTACCGCCAAATGAGTCCATCTTTTGCATTGAAAAGTATTTTGGCCGTGACGGCCTTGGCTTTGGTCATTGTACTCATTCCTTACCCCGTGATCACTACCGACAAATTGCTGATCGCGACTTTCGGTGGTTTTTTTCTCGGCGTAGGCATCGGTTTGACCATTCGTGGCGGAGCAGTGCTGGATGGCACAGAAGTACTGGCCATTTATCTGAGCCGAAAATCAAGTCTATCGGTAGGCGATATCATACTGGTCTTCAACGTCGTCATTTTTTCAGTAGCAGCCTATCTGTTGGGTTTTGAAACGGCCATGTACGCCGTATTGACCTATTTATCGGCTTCAAAAACCGTTGATTTCATTATTGAGGGCGTGGAAGAATATGTGGGCGTTACGATTATCTCTTCGCACCACGAGGAAATTCGACAGTTCATCGTGAACAAACTTCAAGTTGGCGTGACGGCATATTCCGGCATCAGCGGACACGGCAAACGCGGTTTAAATTACAAAACAGAAATTCTTTTCACGGTCATCACGCGTTTGGAAATTGCCCGACTACAACATGAAGTAGAAAAGATTGACTCCAATGCCTTTATGGTAATGGGCAACGTTCGCGGTATCAAAGGCGGTTCAACGCGGCAACGGGCAGTAGACAAGCACTAAGCGCCCATCTTCCAAAAAAGAACGATCGAAAGTCAAATGGTTGCCTCGGCTGAAACCAGTTCTGGCAAATAGATCAGCGTTGCAGAATTCTCCGGCGTGAAAAGTTCCCTTGCCGTTTGAAGCATCTCAGCGGGCGTGATACCAAGGTAAATCTCCGTCTCCTCGTTCATCAATTCGGCGCGGTCGAGCAGTTCGTAAAAGGCGAGGTTTTGCGCCTTATTCAGTACACTGGTTTCTGAAAAAACGAGCGTGCTCTCAAAACGGTGCTGAATTTTTTGCAGTTCGCGCTCCTCAATCGCCTCGTTTTTCAATTGTTCCAATTCTCCCCAGATGGCGGCCAGGGCATCTTCCACCGAAACCCCTTCGGAGGGTCGGCCTTCGATGACGAGCAAGCCCGGATCCACATTGGCCGTCACATAAGCATCAATAGTGGAGAAAAGATTCCGCTCCTTCAGTAGCCTGCGGAAAAGGCGCGATGAGGGGCCCAAAGCCAGCACATCGCTGAGCAAATCCACGGAATAAAATTCCTTGTCCACGCGTGCCGGGGTGCGGAAGGCGAGGTACACTGCGGGGACGGGCACATTGGCTGTCACAACTTTGCGGGCTGGCGCGGTTTGCGGAGGCTCGGCCATCAGTTGTCGTACTGGCAATTTGGCGGACGGAATGCTGGCAAACCATTTTTCGGCGAGGTCAAACGCCTCAACAGTGCTCACTTTACCAGCAATGCTGAGCACAGCGTTGGCGGGGTTGTACCAGTTTTTGTAAAAGGAGCGAACATCCTGAATCGTGGCGTTTTCTACATGCTCTGGCGCGAGGCCGATGACTGGCCAACGGTAGGGGTGGTGCTGGTACATCATTTCAGAAAGATGATGCCAGGAATCGCCGTAAGGCTCATTGAGGCAGGTCTCTTTGAACTCTTCCACCACGACCTTCCGTTGCACGTCGAGCGATTTTTTGTTGATGCTGAGCGCGAGCATCCGGTCGCTTTCGAGCCAGAGGGCAGTTTCGAGGTTTTCTGCGGGCACGATTTCGTAGAAGGTCGTGTAGTCGTTGGTAGTGTAGGCGTTGTTTTCGCCGCCAGCCCGCTGGAGCGGATCGTCGAAGTCGGGCGCATTTTTGCTCCCAGCAAACATGAGGTGCTCGAATAAGTGCGCGAAGCCCGTTTTTTCAGGGTGTTCATCTCGTGAGCCGACGTAATAACTAACATTTACAGCCACCAGCGGCGTGGAATGATCTTCGTGGACTAGGACTCGGAGGCCGTTGGAGAGTATGCGGCGGGTGAAATGGGTCATGCGTTATTTTTTGCCCTTCTGATCTTTTTCCGTCCCTTCATTTTGGACTTTGATGACATAGTCAATTGAAACTTCGGAAATATCTGCAATTTCACGAAGCGAAAACCTACTGTCAGCAAGCATTTTTTCCACAGTTTTCCGTGTTTTTAAGCTGATACCTTGTTCAATACCTTGTTCGATACCTTGTTCGATACCTTGTTCAATACCTTGCTCGATACCTTGCTGGTAGCGAATGTCAGTTGTGATGTCGTAAGTGATTGGCATAGCTTCTATTTGTTGTATGGTTTGGGGCTGCAAATTACGGAGTTTAGACAGAATTTCCAACTGTGTGCAGTACTTGCGCAGGCTTCTGGAGTTTCGAACGTTCTTGATCAGATTGCGTAAAATGGCTTGGATTACGCTCAGCGAATTTTGTCCTTTAAAATCGGCGAGGATGCCTAATATGATTTCTTCGGGTTTGGGAGAATGAACAAATACATCGCAATCAATATGGCGCAGATTGATCAGCTGATAGCGAAATTGAAGTTCAGGGTGCTGTATCTCTGTGGGCATATTGGGTTTGCCATTCCCAATAAAAATAACAAACTGACGCACCGTAAGCCCATAATGGTTGAGCAGCATCGAATAGTGGTCGAGCATCCGAGTTGCCATCTTGCGGTCGGTATTGGTCTGGAATTCAATTTGAATGATGTACTCCCGTTGTGGCTCCACGGCTTTTTTCAAAAAATCGGGTCGCCGCTCGCGCGTTCGTTGAAAACTCGTGGGCAAATCCAGCAATTCGCTCGGATGAAGTCCGCAGAGTTTTTCAATGATGGTAGGAATGACACGCTCTACGCTTTCGCGGATAATTTTGTCGTAATCTTGGTTTTTGCTCATTTGGCTAAGGTTTGGAAGATTAGCTGACGCAGGGGGGGCGTGGCTTCCTTACAAAGTTAAGCAAATAAGCGAAAAAACAAGAGTTGCCTCAGAAATTTTGGAGGCATTGTTAATAGACTATGCAGATGGTTTTGGTGGTTTTTCAAAAATTGCGCTTGCTGCCATTACGAATTCTGGCAAAACAGGTGCTGCCGAGCAAGGAGTATCATCTATGCATACGAGCATTTGGCTCAGGTTTTTCCCATGATAGACATGTACTTGTTCGCGGGCAGGAAAGATGTGCCACACAACCTTGACCCCCGCGATGCGATAGTCATCCATTTTTTTGTGCACCAAATCCATCTGGTCTTTTTTTGAAATAACTTCAATGACAAAGGCGGGTACTTGGTTTTCCCCGTAGGCGGTATAGGCAATTTGCTCGTCGGTCAGATAGGCTACATCAGGTCGGCGGTGGTGCTCGCCAAAGAAAATATCGCATTCTGGGATCAATTCCCCCGACGCTTTTTTTTGAGTGACAAGCTGGCGGAATAACGCCATCAGATTTTTGACGATAAAAAGTTGTGTGTAGTCCATAGCACTTGATTTTTCGATTTTTCCGTTGAGCCATTCATATTTGTAGCCATCCTCGCGACTGAGGTAGCGGCGGCTAAAATCTTCCCAAGAAATAGGCTTGGGTGCTTTAGGGGACATGGCATGAGGCAAGGTGCCATTTTTTTCAAGGTCGGTTGCAGCAGTAAGCATGAGCGACTTTTTTTGCAAAGTTAAGCAACTGGCGCGAAAACAGGCTTGCACCTTTCCGCCCAAAAATCAAAAATTTGTTGTAATAATGAGCGTTTTGATTTGGGGTAACAAGGTTGGGTATCTGTAAAGAAGGGATAAATCTGCATCTTTGCGGCTGTTTTACCCGCCATAGCCCGCAGCGCGAAGGCGAGTTTTTGCCGAACACCTCTAAACACATATTTTCAAAAACATGAAAAAACTACTGATTTTCAACCTCTTTTTGTTCGCAGCAGCTGCTGCCAATGCACAGGCTAAATTCACGGTGTCAGCCCAAAAATTTATAGCGCCAGCAGAGATCACGTTCACCAACACGACCCCAGTCTCGAAAAAGCCAGTCACTTACACCTGGGATTTTGGCGACCCTGGCTCTGCCGCGGCAAATACCTCTACTGCACTTAGCCCGACGCACCGTTATGGCCATTCGGGAAATTATACCGTCACCCTTACCGCCCAAAAAGGCAAAAAAGTCACAACGTTCAAAAATATGGTTCAAGTTACAGCCCCTGAGCGCTGCCTCGTGGAAATCGAAACCGATTTTGGTACCATGACCGTCGAGCTCTACAACGCCACTCCCAAACATCGCGACAATTTCATCAAGCTCGCTGAAGAAGGCTATTACAACGACCTGCTTTTTCACCGTGTTATACAGGGCTTCATGATACAGGGGGGCGATCCTGATTCGCGCAATGCGCCTGCCGCCAAGTCCCTCGGCATGGGTGGCCCAAGTTACCAGATCCCCGCTGAAATCGTGGATTCACTCTGCCACCTCAAAGGCGCGCTCGCTGCAGCACGCACCAACAATCCCGAGCGAAAATCATCAGGATCACAGTTTTACATCGTGCAGGGCGGCCCGGTGAATGAGCAAACCCTCAACCAAATTGAGACGATGCGCCGCTTCCACTACACGCCCGAACAGCGCGCGGCCTACCTTACTGATGGTGGCACACCGCACCTCGACCACGAGTACACGGTGTTTGGCCGCGTCATCAAAGGTTTGGACGTGATTGATAAAATTGCTGCCGTGGAAAAAGCACCGGGAGATAGGCCGTTGAAGGATGTGAAGATGAAGATTCGGGTGATTAAGTAATTGAAGGATTTACGATTTACGATTATTTTGACCCGAAGAAGGCATGAATCGTCCATTTTTCGGATCAAAATAATCGTAAATCGTAAATCCAAAATCGTAAATCAATTGCCGAATGGAGCACCGCCATTCGGCATTTTTTTACCCAAAACCAAAACCCCACCCAAACGTTCTGGGCTCTTTACCTTCGCCGCTTAAATTTCCCGCTCAATCATGAATAATTGTTTCCGCTTCCTGCCTTTACTATTGCTGTTGCCCTCTTTCCTCCTCGCCCAAAAACCCGCCAAACCCAACGCCGCAGATCTCCACCAAGCCATCAAAAAACTCAACGTTCTAGGCACAGTGCTCTATGTGGCCGCCCACCCCGACGACGAGAACACGCGCATGATCAGCTACCTGCGCAACGCCAAACTTTACGACGTCACCTATCTTTCCCTTACCCGCGGCGATGGCGGACAAAACCTGATCGGCCCGGAAATACGCGAATTGCTGGGTGTTTTGCGCACGGAAGAACTCCTCATGGCCCGCTCCGTGGATGGTGGCAAACAGATGTTCAGCCGAGCCAACGATTTTGGCTTTTCCAAAAACCCCGAAGAAACCCTGCGTTTTTGGGACAAGGACGCCGTCCTTTCGGATGTAGTGTGGGCATACCGGCAGGTGAAGCCCGACGTGGTGATCAACCGTTTTTACCACGACAAAAAATACGATACCCACGGCCACCACACGGCTTCTGCCATGCTTTCAGTGGAGGCTTTTGATTTGGCCGCCAAGGCCGAAGCTTATCCCGAGCAATTGAGCCTGACGCAGCCCTGGCAGGCTCGCCGGCAATTTTTCAACACCTCTTGGTTTTTCTACGGCAGCCAGGAAGCCTTTGCCAAAATTGACAAATCCACACTCTGGCCGATTGACATTGGCGTGTATCTGCCCATGAAGGGCAAAAGCAACAACGAGGTGGCCGCAGAAAGTCGCTCCATGCACCGCTGCCAGGGCTTTGGCTCGCTCAGTACGAGGGGAGAAAGCATTGACTATCTTGATTTTGTGAAAGGCGACCGCCCTGCAACGCAGGATATTTTTGAAGGCATCAACACGAGCTGGACACGGGTGGAAAGTGGCGAGCCCATCGGCAAAATCCTTGCACAAATTGACCGCGAATACCGCTCAGACGATCCATCGGCAAGTGTCCCCGACCTGCTCACGGCGATGCAAATGATCAAATCTCTTCCCGATAGTTATTGGAGAACACGCAAACTCGTTGAGATCAAGGAAGTGATCAAAGGCTGTCTCGGACTCTATTTGGAAGCCACAGCCAACGAACCCACCGCCACCCCTGGCGATGCAGTTAAAATCCGGTTAGAGGTAATCAGCCGTGCTCCCCTCTCAGGGGTTGGGGGTGCGGTGCAACTCTCAGGACTTCAAATTCAACCAGCTTTGTTTGATTCAATGCCGTCCTTTAGTCTTGTGTCGAACAAGGGCTGGGTCTTGGAAAAAACCATCCAAATTGCAAAAAATGCCCCGTTTACAGCCCCATACTGGTTGCAAAACCCGGCAACTTTAGGCATGTATTCCGTTGAAGACCAAAAACTTAGAGGTGTTCCGGAAACCCCGCGCTATGCCAGGGTGCATTGGGATTTCACCGTGAACGGCATTCCGCTCGACTACGAAACCGAGGTGGCCTGGAAAACGGGCGAACCCGCCATCGGCGAAGTTTGGCGCCCCTTTGAGGTGCTTCCACCGGTGGTCGTGGAATTCACGGAGCCATCCTATATTTTTACCCAAAAGGAACGCCAAATCTCTGTGCGGGTTAAAGCAGGAAAAGACAATGTGGCAGGAACGGTGTCGGTGAAAGGCTGGCCAGCGAAAGGCGGCAGCCAAGCCTTTGAGTTCAAGAAAAAGGGAGAGGAAAAGACGTTTGTGTTTGTAGTAGAAGCAAGTCAGACGAATGCAAATGTGATGCTGACGGCAACGGTGGAAGTAGGCGGCCAAATTTCCGCTAGCCGTCTTATCACCATCAAATACGATCATATCCCGCAACAAAGCGTTTTACAGCCCGCAACGGCGCATGCAGCACGGCTTGACTTGAAAGTAAAGGCTAAAAATGTGGGTTACTACATGGGGGCTGGCGACGAGGTCCCCACCGCTTTGCGGCAAATGGGCTGCACCGTGAAAGTGCTGGACGAGAAGGACATGGAAACCGCTGCGCTGGCAAAATTCGATGCCATCGTGGTCGGTATTAGGGCGTACAATACCAAAGACGAGTTGAAATTTCACCAGGCCAAACTGCTGGAATACGTCCAAAACGGCGGCACATTGGTGGTACAATACAACACCAGTGGCGAGCTCGTGGTGGATCAGCTCGCGCCGTTCCCATTCAAACTCTCGCGCACCCGCGTGACGGACGAGGGCGCTGAGATCCGCTTTTTGTTGCCAGAAAGCCCCGTGCTGAACACGCCCAACAAATTGACCGCTAGGGATTTTGAGGGGTGGGTGCAAGAGCGCGGGCTTTACTTCCCCGGCGAATGGGATAGCGCATTTTCCGCACCACTCTCTGCCAACGACCCGGGCGAAAAACCCGCCGATGGATCACTGCTCGTGGCGCAGTACGGTAAAGGGCATTACGTTTACACGGGATTGTCGTTTTTCCGGGAACTGCCTGCGGGCGTGCCGGGGGCGTATAGGTTGTTTGCTAATTTGATTTCTTTGGGGAAGTGATCTCAATTCAATTTCTCCCTCAAATACACCCCCGTATAACTCCCTTTCACCTTCACCAACTCTTCCGGCGTTCCTTCAAAAACCAAATCCCCGCCGTCCTTTCCGCCTTCCGGCCCCAGGTCAATCACCCAATCCGCTGATTTGATGACCTCCATATTGTGCTCCACCACCAGAACACTGTGCCCTTTTTCCACCAGCGCATTGACGGCCGTGAGCAGTTTTTTGATGTCGTGGAAGTGCAGCCCCGTAGTAGGCTCGTCGAAAATGAAAAAGATATGCCCGCTCGAGTTTTCCCGAATCAGGAAGGAGCCGAGTTTTACACGTTGTGCCTCGCCGCCGGAAAGGGTGCTGCTCGATTGACCAAGGTGAACGTAACCCAGACCCACGTCGAACAGCGGCTGAATGCGCTCTGTGATATCTTTTTGGCCCTTGAAAAACTCCAGCGCTTCCTCAATGCTCATATTCAGCACATCGAAAATGCTCTTGCCTTTGTAATGCACATCGAGCACTTCCTGACGAAACCTGCGGCCTTTGCACTCCTCGCATTCGAGATGTACGTCGGCCAGGAATTGCATTTCTACGATCTGTTCGCCTTCGCCTTTGCAGGTCTCGCAGCGACCGCCTTCTACGTTGAAACTGAAGTGTTTGGGCTGAAAACCGCGAATCTTGGAGAGTTGCTGTTTGGCAAAAAGTTCGCGGATGTAGTCGTAGGCTTTGACGTATGTGACGGGGTTTGAGCGGCTGCTTTTCCCAATGGGGCTTTGGTTGATGAACTCCACACGGGTCACTTTTTTCACAGGGCCTTCTATGCCGTCGAACAAGCCGGGCTGTTTTCCGGTATTTTCGGGCAGGTGTTGCGAAAGTGCGGGGTAAAAGATGTCGCGCACCAGCGTGGTTTTGCCGGAACCGCTCACGCCGCTTACCACCGTGAGGCAATGAAGGGGGATGCGCACGTCCATATTTTTCAGGTTGTGCTGGCGAACACCCTTGAGCGTCAAAAATTCCTTAGCAAGACGGCGGGTTGTGGGCGTTTCGATGCGCATTTTCCCTGTCATGTACTTGGTAGTGAGGCTATTAGGAGCGGCAGTGGCGATGTCGGCGTAAGGCCCGGAATACACCACATTGCCGCCGTGAACGCCTGCTTCGGGGCCCATATCCACCAAGTAATCAGCGTTTTCAATAACGGCTTCTTCGTGTTCTACCACCACCACGGTATTGCCTAGATCGCGGAGTTCTTTGAGCACTTTTACCAGTCGCCCGGTGTCGCGCGGGTGCAGCCCGACAGATGGCTCGTCGAGCAGGTACATCGAGGCCGTGAGGTTCGAGCCGAGGGTGCGGGTGAGGTGAATGCGCTGGGTTTCGCCGCCAGAAAGCGTGCTGCTGATGCGGTCGAGCGTAAGGTATCCAAGGCCCAGTTCGACCATGAAATACAGGCGGTTGTTGATTTCGAGCAATAAGCGTTTGGCAACCTGGCGGTCGTGCTCGCTGAGTTGTTCGTGGAGATTTTGGAAAAAATCGAGGATCTCATCCAGCGGCACACTGGTCAAATCAGATATGTTTTTCCCTCCAATTTTCACGCATAAAGCTTCCTGCCTCAGCCTTCCGCCATCGCAGGTATTGCAGGTGGTTTTGCCGCGATAACGTGCCAGAGTCACACGGTTTTGGATCTTATAGGTCTGACTTTCCAGTTGTTTAAAAAAGGTATCAATGCCCTCAAAGTATTGATTGCCAGTCCACAAGAGTTTTTGTTCCTGCTTCGTGAGGGCTTCATAAGGTGTGTGAACCGGGAAATCAAATTTGTGGGCGTGTTCGAGCAACAAAGTCAAAGACTCGCCAAATTTTTCACCTTTCCAAACCGCGATGGCGCCGTCGTACACGGACTTGGTCTTGTCGGGCACTACTTTGTCGAGGTCAATGCCGAGCACCCGTCCGTAGCCTTCACAGGTAGGGCAGGCGCCGTAAGGATTGTTGTAATTGAAGAGTTGCGGCGTGGGCTCTGGGAAGCTGATGCCGTCGAGTTCAAAGCGGTTGTTGAAGGTTGTTGAGGGTTGAGGGTTGAGGGTTGAGGGGTTTAGGGCTGAGCGCGCATCCTCAACCCTAAACCCTAAACCCTCAACAACCTGCACATGGCACTCCCCCTCGCTCTCATAAAACGCCGTGTTCACCGAGTCGGCCAAGCGCATCCAATCCGATTCTGTGAGGTCGGGCGCGACCACGAAGCGGTCAATCAGGATGGTCAGGTGCTGCTCGTTGAAGAGGTAGGCCGGCTGCTGTGTG
>JANMME010000245.1:0-11696 GCA_031373015.1 Saprospiraceae bacterium | reverse complement strand
CGTAAATAAAAGCTGGCAAGATGATTTTACAATTTTCAAAAAGTAGTCAAAGCTAAGTAAATTATGTAATTTTAAAAAATGAAGACGATATTTATTGTACTACTAGCTTTTTTATGTTTGCATTCTTGTTTACCTGATAGTACTCCTGCAACCACACTTGAACCCTCATTTGACGCAAGTACACTCTACCCCTCGCCAGATTTGGTTAATCAATATCACAATGATTGGTCAAGAGCACATTACAAAGAAAGAATTGCCGTTTATGTCCAAAATGGCAGTGGCGAAGAATTTTTGGTGCGCGCATCAGAAGGCGATGTTGGAGGGCCTTATTTCCCAAACTACATACACGCTGTGCTTGATCTTTCCTCCTATCGCTCTAAGCAGATGCGCGTCGTTTTTGAGTTTGACGATGGCAAAGACTGGGGCTGGTGGGCAGGCATTGACAACGTGAAAATATCGGGCAATGGCACTGCCTACGACGTTTGCGCCAATGCGTTTCCGATGTTTACCGGCCAAAACTGTGTGCCAGCCAATACGGCCAATGCTTTACTGGACGGACCAAACCCTCCTTGTGCAGAAAAAAGCTCCGGTGGACTGTGGTTGACCTGGACCGCTGATTTCGACGGAACCGCCAAAATCGTTACCAATGCGGATTTCAATGATGTTGTCAGTGTCTTGACGGGTGATTGTTCCAGCCCCCAGTGGATTCTTTGTAACAATCGTGATGAGCATGGTTTCACAAGCGAATCCACTTATTTCCAGGCTCAGTTGGGCACGCAATACTATTTCCGGGTGAGCGGGCAAGAGGGCGGATTTGGCGTTCCACGCGGTAATTTTTGCATTGCAGTTAACCAAGTTGCAGCCCCTCCTACTTTACCCGCAAACGATGAATGCGCAAACGCGCTCCCGATTGTTGTTGACGCTAACTGTTTGAATGGCAACAATTTGAACGCCGCCTCCTCCGCTGCCATACCTAGGCTGAATGAATTGGCAAGGCATGACGTTTGGTACAGTTTCACTGCGCCTGCGCTCGCGCCCAATGAGGTGCTTGAAGTGCAGAGCAATGCCAATTTCTCTGATATCATCACGGCATATTCCAGTGGCTGCGATACCCTGAAAGAAGTGGCGACCAACCACAAAGGGCACTGCCTCCAGCTCTCGGGCCTAACTGAGGGCGAAACCTACCTCATTCAAATTTCTGGCACTTTCGCTACAGTGGAAGGCTCGCTTTGCCCTCAAATTTTGAAGAAAAACCTGAATGCCCCTGCTAATGACCAATGTGCTTCGGCCATTTCCGTCAATATCGGCGGGTCGTGCGTGGCCGGCAGCAATGTGGGCGCGACGAATTCCGGCCTAGTTCCGCCTTGCGTGGTTTCCATATCGGGCGATGTTTGGTATAGTTTCGTTGCCCCAACTTCAGGCTCGATGCGCATCAACACAGGAGCTGATTTCCCCCATGTCCTCGCCGTTTGGAAAGGCCAGTGTGGCTATTTCGAAAACGTGTTTTGCGCTGAAAACCCTTTGCGCTGCGATGGTTTCTTGACCTTCGGAGCGCTTTCAGCGGGCGAGACTTACTATATGCAGGTTGCTTCGCTGATTGGGGCCTCGGGGCCTCAAGCAGGAAATTTCTGTTTGCAATTATTAGACGGCTCACAACAAGCGCCCTTTGTGCCCATGAGCGTACACGTGGAAGAGAAATGTGTGAGCACGAACATTTCAGAACTGAAAATCGAAGCCCATGGCGGCATTCCACCTTACACGTTCAACGGCACACCCGACGGGCAAATGCTGGCATCGGGCGAAACCTATATGGTGGTTGTGACCGATGCGATTGGATGCGAAAAAGCGCTCGCCGGCACCGCAGATGATTGTGAGGCAGTGGTTTGTGCCGTCACGGGAACGTTGACGACCGTTCAGCCCAACTGCTACAACGCTGCCAACGGCTCTCTGGCCGCTATGGTAACAGGAGGCACAGCGCCTTACACCTACCTCTGGTCGAACGCGGCCACGACCGCCGAAATCAGCAACCTGGACGCAGGAGCATATACTGTCACAGTAAGAGACGCCCTTGATTGCGATTTGACACTCACGGCTACCATCAACAATCCAAGCGCCATCACAGCCGTGCCGACCAGCATCGAACAGCCTCATCAAGGCCAAAGCGACGGGGCAGTTTATCTGGATATTGCTGGTGGCAATGGACAATATAAATATAATTGGTTGCTCAATGGAGCGCCTTTTGTCAACTCCGAAGACCTGACCAATGCACCTGCGGGAGATTACACATTGGTTATCACAGACGACAATGGCTGTACGGCTTCTTTTGATTTTACTTTGACAGAAACCGTTGGAAGCCAAGAGGTTTCGACCGAGTTTTTCACGGAAGTTTTCCCCAATCCGGCGCATGAAAAGGCTTGGCTGGCAGTGGCTTTTCCAAAGCCCCAAACCCTTCACCTCACACTTTTAGACCCGACTGGCCGTGTGCTCAGCACCTGGACGGTACGCGATGTGACGGAGCAGAATATCCCGCTGGATTTGAAGCATTTGCCGGCGGGGAGTTATCAGTTGAGGATTCGGACGGAGAAGGAGGAGATTGTGGAAAAGGTGGTGGTGGGGAAATAAAATGTCCAATATCCAACAAGGAATTTCCAATGTCCAAGTTAGTGCTACTCATGGCCACTCACAGTGACCTCATTATGTTGAATTTCAACTAACTTCAAGTGCAGGGCCTAATTTGGACATTGGAAATTGCTTGTTGGACATTGGATATTAAGGCAGTAAGGTGAAACATGAGTCATCCCGGATTTTCGGAATAGGTGCGTAGCACCCAAAACGTCGGTAGCAGAGTCGGTTTCAAGTATTTTGGAGGTGCGTAGCACCGGAACAAACACGGCTTAAACAATTGCATGTTCCGGTGCTACTCACCGATTGGCATTTCTACCGATCCCGAGTTTACTCGGGACTACGCACCATTTAGGCACACAAAAAAGGCATGAGCCACCCCAAAATTCGGGATGACTCATGTTGGTGCGATTCTAGGGCTAAACCATTTTTAAATTCTTGAAAAATGAGCGAATCACTCCGTTTTTACGATGCCTTGCCAAAACACAAGGCCGAACTATTGGACGGTCAAATGTATATCGGCGGCAGCCTGGCTAAATCCGCTATGGCCCTCGGTTACATGGTGGAAAAACTTGGCGCGGCGTATGTCGCTAAACTTGTCCCCAAAGACTTGCTGCAAGATGCTGTTATTGAGGTATATGGGAATCCTGCTGTTCCGATAGAGAAAATGGCTGATTTCAGTTCAGTCGAACCCTATTATTATCGTCCACAAAAAATCGCTACCGACCTGCGCATGGGACTTTTCAGTCACCATGCTTCCGTTTGGGGCGGCACCTTGGCCGTTAAACTTGGGCAGGATGTTTTTATGCCCGACGTTTTCGTGTTGAAAAATGAAAGCAACGACCGAATGCACAATTCCTACTTGGACGGCCCACCCGATTTGATCATCGAAGTTGTCACGCCTTATATGCGGGCATACGATTTCGGGATTCGCTTAGACCGCTATGCTTCTGCGGGCGTCCCTGAAGTTTGGATGCTCGACTTTGAACGCCGCAGCTTTGAGCCTATGCACCTGGAACTTGGCAAATGGTTCAAATCGCCCATCGAAAACGAATCTTTTGCCTCTATTTCCATCCCCGGACTGACAGTTCAGCACAAAAAAGTGTTCGATTCGGCGGAGGAAATGGGCCTGAGCATTTTGGATATTTTTGAGGTGCCAGATTCTGTCAAACGAGAAAAAATACGCCTCCGTAAAGACAAAGACGAATTGGGTTGGGGCAGTGTCCCTTTTGTACCGAGGCTGGCTTTGAAGCCCGTGCATATCACTTTTGAAGAATTCATTTCCTGGGGCGGCGAGGTGAAATTTGAAATGATGGACGGCAAACCCATTTTTGGCGGCGGCGACCAAACTACCAAAGAATGGCTCGGGCTGTTGATGATGAGCTTGGGTTTGGCTGAAACGGTGAAGTATTTACCCGGGGAGGAGTGGTCAAAAGTGCTTTGAGCATCTATTTTTTATGTAACAACCCAAAATGAAATACAAAACCAACCTCTTTCACATCCGCGAACTCATCGCCCGCGACGAACTGCCCGCCGCGCTCGAACAGCTTCGCACTTTGTTGGACAACAGCCCGAAATTGGATGAAGCCATCCTGCAATCAGGGCGTTTTCAGTATATCCGACGGCAAATCCGCCTTGGCGTGGTGAGCCATGCAGAAGCAAATTTGACGCAGAATCAAATCCGTTTTGGCTTGCTGGATTTGTTGAATGAAATTGAAGCAGAAGGCAAAACACCCCTGCCGCTCGAACTCGCCGAAAATTTAATCACTGATAAAAATCAGTGGGTCAAAAGTTTGAGCCAAGAATTGCTGAACCAAGGCGTTTCGGTCGGCAATCGCCCCTCGGATGTTTTTCAACATTTCGGCTGGATGATTGAGGTTTTTTTGCAAAAAATGGGCACTGCTGCAGGGCAAGAAAGGTCGTTGCGCGGTTTGTCCTTTATGACCGAAGCCTTTCAAAATTCACTGCGGTATTTGTGCTATATCCAAGTTGCGCAGATTTTTCAATTGGAAAACAAACCTCAAAACGACGCACTCGCCGAGTTTTTGCAACTCCGCGAAAAGCAATATCTCGATTTTGACTACCTGAACCTGCTGCTGCTTTCCACTGATTTTTTGAAAAAAGAGGGCAGTTTCGTGCCAGAAATCCATGATTTTGTGGCTGAATTGTCGGATACCCAAAGCGATCTGTACAAAACCGTGTTGTTTTTGGAAGGATATCGCCGCCGATTGTTGGAAAACACGATTCCAGAAGACGAGCATCTCCCCACACTTTTGGATGAATATCTGACCGGACTGGTTTTTTGGTTGCGGCAGATTTCTTTCTTGGCAAAATACCGATTGGTCTCGGTCAAGGACATCAATTTGAGTTACCGCTTCGGCACCTCCAAGAAATTCGTGCATTTGTACGGCGAACTGCACGGCATTTACAGCACCGCCGATTCGTCAGTTGAAGAGTACAATACGAAATCAATCGAAGGGGTTTTTACATACAATCAGAGTGTTTTGTTGTTCAAAGGCAGCAATGTGGCGACCATTTGACGGGGTTTTCCCGAACCAACCTTTTCTATATTCGGAAATGGTATCTTTTTTATCAGGAAGAATTTACGCCAATTGTCCCGCAAGTTGTGGGACAATTGGAGGGCGAGATTGTGCCACAAGTTGTGGGACAATTTCAATTCTTTGAAAATGAACCGTTTAAGGTTTTCACACTTGTGCCTTGGGGGCATCATCGGCATATAATTGACAAATGCAAAAACACAGCAGAGGCTTTGTTTTACCTCCAAAAAACCGTCCAAAACAACTGGAGCCGCGATGCCCTTCGGCAGCAAATGCAGCAAAATCTCCACGAACGACAGGGCCTGCTGTTTTACCACACCAACCTGCACTGTTATGTGGTCGTGGACTTGAAGGGCGGCAAGTTCCTGCCGGAATACGCCGGAAAAATGAACTTTTACTGCTCGGCCGCCGACGATTTGCTACGCTCCGAAGTCGAACAGCCGACTATCGGGCTAATTCTGTGCCGCGAATCGGGTAAGCGCACTACCGTTGAGTACGCCCTTCGCAACATCCAAACACCACTTGGTGTGTCGGAATATGTCTTGACACACATCCTTCCTGACAACCTGAAAAACATCCTGCCAACGACCGAACAACTCGAACGGGAATTGGACGAACAGTTTGACTTGGAAACCAACATAGAAAAATGAGCACTCCGACCTCGCCATTCAAATTCCTCGACTCCTACCAACAGGAGGATGCCGACATTTTTTTTGGGCGCGAAAAGGAAACCGACGCGCTGTACAATGCATTGAGTGGCGTGAAACACCTTTTGGTATACGGGCCCTCGGGTGCGGGGAAAACCAGTTTGATTGAGTGCGGGCTGCGCAACCAGTTTTCCGATGCTGATTGGTTTGCAGTAAGCATCAGGCGGGGTAGCAACATGACCGCTTCCGTTTTTGCAAAGATAAACGAAGCCTTGCACGAAAAGATAAACCTCGACCCGAAAACCAAATTGCCCAAAAATCCTGATTTTGATTTCGGCGAAGCGATTGAAAACCTCTTTTCCGAACGATACCAGCCCGTTTATTTGTTGTTCGACCAATTTGAAGAGTTGTTGATTTTGGGCGATGAGGCCGAAAAAAAGGATTTTTTCACCCGCCTCAACCAGCTGATTCGTTACAAAGTGCCATGCCGGGTGATGCTCGTGATGCGCGAGGAGTTCATCGGGCATTTGTCGGAGTTCGAGCCGCTTTGCCCCAGCATTTTTCAGCACCGGTTTCGTTTGGAAAAAATGGGCAGGTCGAACGTGCAGTCGGTCATCCAACAGATTTTGGAGGCTGAAAAATATCAAGCTGATTTTCGGGTGGAGCAACCAGCGGTATTGGCAAAAAGCATCCTTGCCAAACTGCCCGACACGCAACGCGAAATAGAATTGGCGCATGTGCAGGTTTTTTTGGGCGAACTTTGGGACAGAGCAGCCGCCCCTCAGCCCCTTGGAGGGGGAGTTCCCAGCGAAAAACCCGTGCTACACAGCGGTTTGGTGCAAGAAAACGATAATTTGGAGCGTGTTTTAGATAGTTTTTTGAAAAAACAATTGGAGCAGTTGGAGCGGTCGCACGGTGAAAAAGTGCCCCTGGAATTGCTGGCGGCCATGATTTCGGAGCGGCACACCAAATTGCAATTGGGTGCGGGAGACTTGGAAAATGCGCTTGCCAAAAACTCTGTCGTGCTGCAAAAACCCTTGCCCGATTTGCTTAGAGACTTGGAGCAACGGCGCATCATCCGCACTTTGAAATCGGCGGAGCAGACACAGTTTGAGATTAGCCATGATGTTTTGGCACTTGTCGTTGGGAAAAATTTGACGGAAGATATGAAACTGCGGGAGAAGGCGAGGGAGATTTACCGGGTGTATGAGGGGCGGGCGGGGATGTTTTCGAGGGATGATTTGGATTATTTGAGGGCTTATCAGCTGTATTTGGGGTATTCGGAGGGGTTGGAGAGAAGGATTAGAGAGAGCCAACAAGAATTGGAGTTGCGAGAACGGGCAGAATTGGATCGTATTGAGAAAGAAAATCTGGCAGAATTGGATCGTATTGAGAAAGAAAATCTGGCAGACGAAAGATTAGTTAGATACTATAGGTCTATTGCTTTGTTTGCTGTTGTGATCGTGGCGGGGATTTTTTTTGCAATAATTTATTGGACTTTAAAAGGCCTTACGTGGAAAAATTGATTAAACACATGCGCCCTTGCACGAGGAGTAAAGTCGAATCGGACTTTTAACTCTCAAGTCCGCCGCGCCTGGGTCTTATGACCCAGCGCCACTTCGGTGGTAAGCCATACCCTACCAAAATCTCTTTGCTATTCAACCGGAGGCGGCCAATCACTCCCATACCAAAAGTGGGTCAAAAAGCCCCAACTCATATCTGCACGCAGATAAAAACCGGCAGAAGACCAAGGGTATGCTTCAGGAACATCGGCCAAGCGCCACTTAGGTTGTATCGGATTTCGATGGATGTAGTCCATTTTCTGAGCAACAATCGGGTCGGTAAAAAGTGGTACAGACAAGGGGCGGTCTTTGAAAAACTGATATTCCCGATCTTTACGATCTACTTTGAAATGTTCCAACACTTTGGGGTGATTTTCCAGCAGATCAAACTTGATTTGCTGCGCAACATACTTCATAAACCGAAGTTGCACTTCATTTGGTTGCTTTACAAAGATAATTTTTTTCCTCGATAATTCAAATTCATTTTTATGGACGATCCCTGTGCCGAATTTCGCAGAGTGGTACATTGAGCTTGGCTAACCACCGAAGTGGCGCTGGGTCCAAAGACCCAGGCGCGGAGGCTGGGCATCAGTTGTTAAGCCAAAAGTGCTCCGTCTGTGCTAAAGGTGGAACACCACGCGCGGCGGGCTGAAAAAGGGAATACGGGCTTGGGCTTGTCAATCAGTTATGATATTGTGACGCAGGGGCATCAGGGGAAATTGGAGGTGAAAAGTGTGGAGGGAAGTTTTACGGAGTTTGTTATCTTAGTGCCGATTTATTAATTTATCCACCCTATGGAGTTTTCTACCTACAAAAAGGCCTCGCTCCAAATCCCCAACGACCTTCGGTATCTCACCGTCGCCATCCATTTTGTTTTGCAAAATGCCCTGCTCCGGGGCTTTGCAGAAAAACAACTTGACGCCATTGAACTGGCTGTCGAGGAAGCGGTAAGCAATGTGATCCGGCATGCTTTCAAGGCAGAAGAACAGGCCGAATTCTCCGTCATTTGCGAGCAGATACCCTTGGGCCTAAAAATCATTGTCAAAGATCAGGGGATGCCTTTTGATCCGATGGTGCTGCCTGAGTATGATCCGAAAATGCTCAAAAAGGATGCGCCGATACAGGGGCTTGGCTGGTACCTCATGCAGCGTAGCATGGATGAAGTGATCTTTCACAACCTCGGCCCGGAGGGCAAGGAGATTCATCTGATCAAATATTTATACGAAAAAACAGAAGAAGATTTGCCCGAAGAACAGGCCGCAGTTATTCCTGAAAAACAAGGGCCGGCGACCTTGAAGCCCACCCCGTTTAAAGTCCGTAAAGCAAAACCTTCAGATGCCATTGGGATCGCCAAATGTGCTTACGACGCATACAGCTATTCTTATAAAGAGTACGTCTATTACCCCGAGCGCCTGAACAAAATGATTGCTGATGGAGGAATTATATCGGTAGTCGCGGTCACCAAAGATGAAAAGGAAGAGGTCATTGCGCACGCTGCCCTGGTCTTTGAGGATCCGGGTGAAAAAATTGCGGAAATGGGCATGGCTTTTACTAAAAAATCCCATCAGGGACAGGGTTGTGGAAAAAAAATGGGCGTGCTATTAGTAAAAGAAGTCTTGAAACATCGCCTAAGGGGCTGGTATGCCTACACCACTACTGCCCATATTATTTCTCAAAAAACGGCAAATAAAACCGGGGCCAGGGATTGTTGCATTTTATTGGGCGATGCACCTGCCAGCCGGAAAAATCAAAATTTTTCCGCAGCGCCCGAGCGGGGAACCAGGGTTTACTGTTTTTTGAACACACAGATTTCTGCTTTTTTGAAATTACAGTTTCATAAAAAAAAGATATACGCACCTGCTCAGCACCTGGAAATTATCCAAAAAATTTATTCCAACCTGGGCGAAAAGGTCCATTTTTTGACGGCGGATACGGCGTCACTGGTATTGCCCGATATTGCCCCATTGATTGACACCTATACAAAGCCCGGCAGGCTGTCAGCGAAGATCAAAGTGAAAGTTTACGGTGCGGGCATCGTTCGGCAAGTGCAAACCCTGGTCAAAAAATTATGCATTGACAAATATGAAGTGATTACGCTCTATCTAAATTTGCACGATCCGATGACTGGCAAAATGACCCGGGAATTTGAAGATTTGGGGTTTTTCTTTATTGGCATTTTACCTGGAGCAAAAAGCGGCGATCAATTGGCGTTGCAATATTTAAACAATATCCTGATCAATTATGAGGGCATTCAATTGTACAGCGATTTTGCCAAAGAATTGCTCGCCTATATCCAAGAACGTGATCCGGTTCGGCATTCGGTTAGGATGGGCCACGGATGACACAGATGAGACACGGATTTGCACAGATTTTTTGTGCATTCATCCAGAAATCTGCGCAAATCTGTGTCTCATCTGTCTCATCCGTGGCCCATCCTCATCTGTCTCATCCGTGGCCCATCCCCATCTGTGTCATCCGTGGCCCATCCTAACCAGTTACTATTATGGATAACCAAGCACCCACAAAAATTCTGGTGGTAGACGACGAACCACAACTGCAGCGACTCTTTCTGCAACGATTCCGAAGCAATATCAGAAACGAGGAATTCGAACTCTGCTTTGCGCTAAGTGGTATGGAGGCACTGGAAAATCTGCGGCAAGATGCTGGCATTGACATCATCCTGAGCGATATCAACATGCCGGAAATGGACGGGATCACCTTTATTTCGAAGCTCGATGAAATAAACCCCAGGTTAAAAACAGTGATGGTTTCGGCTTATGGCAATATGAAAAACATTCGGAGCGCCATGAATCATGGCGCCTATGATTTCGTTACCAAGCCGATTGACTTTGCCGATTTGGAAGCCACTATAAAAAAAGCCATTAAAGAAATAGACCTGCAAAAATTGGCGGCACTTACCAAAAGGAAACTGGAGCAGATCCAAAAAGAACTCCACGCCGCCAGCGAAGTCCAGCAATCCATCTTGCCCAAAAAATTTTCCATTTTTCCGGCAGCATATCCTTTTGACCTCTATGCAGAAATGATCCCCGCCAAAGAAGTAGGGGGGGATTTTTATGATTTTTTCATGCTGGACAATGACCATTTGGGATTGGTGATCGGGGATGTATCTGGCAAAGGGATGGCATCCGCCTTATTCATGGCCATTAGTCGGACGCTGCTCAAGGCGATTGCCCACAAAGGCTATCCGCCTGCCGATTGTTTGGAACAGGTCAACTATATATTAAGCCAGGACAATCCAACTTGCATGTTCGTTACCCTGTTTTATGGGGTGTTAAACCTTTCCACCGGAGACTTGATCTATTGCAATGGAGGACATAATTTCCCATACCTCGTAAATTCAAAAGGGGAAGTATCTGCTTTGGGTGGCAGTAGTAATATTGCCCTCGGTATCCTGGAGGATACCAAATTTGAATCCAATACCATCCGAGTCGAAGACGGGCAGCACTTGGTCTTATATACGGATGGCATTACAGAAGCGGTCAATCAACAGTTTGAAGAGTTTTCTGAAGAAAAATTCAGAACCTATTTGAGCGGATGTGCCGATACCCCGGCTAAGGAAATGATCAAAAAATTGATCCAGGAGGTGAATCAATTTGCCGCGGGAGTGCCGCAGGCAGATGATATCACCACCCTTGTGATTAGGCGTATGGCATGACGAACACCGAATATATGAAAAAGCAATGCGCCATCTCCATCAAAAATGAGCTCCCCGAAATCGCGCGGGTCGTTCAAGTTTTTGACAGGTTTTGGAAATCACATAACTTGGCCGACGAAGCGGTGAATGCGGTGCATCTAGCCATTGATGAAATGCTCTCCAATATTGTCCAATATGCTTTTGAAGATGCGGAAAAACACAAAATCTACATCAAGATAACTTTGACGGAAGAATCTGTCATACTGGAAATCCGGGACGACGGAAAGCCGTTCAACCCTTTTTCGTTTGCTCAAACCACAGCCGATACCGAGAGCTTGTTAACGGAAAGACCCATTGGAGGCCTGGGGTTGCACTTAGTCACAAGCCTGATGGATTCATGCGAATACCATTATCTGGATAAGCACAATTGTTCGGTATTGAAAAAATTCATTAAAATCACTTTAATCAGCGCATAATATGAGTGACCCCGAATTTTGAATTTACTACGTCCCAGAGGGACGGAATCTTTGTATAAAACAGATGAAATTGTGGTTGGCGTGCCGTAGGTACGCTATCTGTGGCTTTTTAGATAGCGTACCTACGGCACGCTTTACCATCAAAAATGATCTTCCCGAAATTGCGCGGGTCGTTC
>JANMME010000237.1:0-2245 GCA_031373015.1 Saprospiraceae bacterium | reverse complement strand
CAGCGCGGTTGACGTACAAATTGAGATCCCCAGCCAAGAGTGTATTGGCATTGGCCCCAGCATAATTGGGTTTGCTCTGGCCCAAAATAGATTGGCTGAGGGCGCAAGCGGGCGGTGGTGGCATTGCCAACATTTGTGGTTTCAAGTGCAAAACCATATTTGTCCACGAATTGCACGGGGCGTTCGTCGAAGGAGCGGGGGGTGCCTCCGCTGTAGTTAGGGTTGGCTTGGTTGTTATAAGGCACGTTGTTCCAGCCGAGGCCAGCGACTCCAAGGCTGTCGGAGTTTAGGACGGTTTCCATGATTTGGTCGCCGTCGAGATCAAGGAAAAGCAAAAAAGAAACCCTGAAAATACCCGTGCAAGTGTCCACCAGCGTGATACTTAAATCGGTATTGCCTTCACTCAGGTCGTGCGTTTGTGCCGAGTTGTCCCACCAATACCCTTCGTTCCAAAACTGATAGCTGTTTGGGCTGTAATCACAAATGTCGGTTGGGGTGGCAGAGCAGCCGGAATATTGGAGGCATTGCGCCGAAAGGCGACCAAAGGCCAAAAAGAGAATAGCGAGCGTGAGTATATTTTTCATGAGATAATCTTTTGAAAATGAAGGAATAGGGTGATTTGGGGTTGATTTTTCCGATAGTTTAGGCGGCTGTGACAGATGGAACACGGATGACGCGGATTAGACACGGATTTTTCTACAACTAGGGGCAATCCATGAAAATCCGTGCCTAATCCCTGTCATCCGTGTTCCATCTACTTCTGCCCACTGCCCACTACAATTCTGCCTCGAGAAATCACTTTCCCCCCTTCTTCCATTTGCCAAAAATACAGCCCTGCGGGCAAGTTTTTCCTTTTGAACGAAAAGGTATTCCCGGCAAAACTTTCTTCCCGCAACGTTTTGCCCAGCGGGTCAAAAAGCACCCATTGCAAAGAGGTTTCGGGCCAATAACCTTGTAAGGTAAACACCGCTTCGTCGTTCATCGGGTTCGGCGAAACCTGAACCTCTACGTTTTTTGCCCCGTTGTTGGGGGTTTGGGTCGCTACCGTTTCAGGCCTGCCGATGGTGTGCCGCCAGGTGTTGGTAAGCACCGGATTGTTGAAATCGAAATAAATGGCTGCCGTATTTTCAATAAGCGTACCATCCGGCAAGTTTGGTTTTTGGCTGATGCGGAACGAGACATACCCCTGCGAGCCTGGCTCGTTGGTCGTGCTGTCGGGCAGCAGGATATTGGCAAAGGTGAAAATGATTTGGCCCTTATCGGTAACGTCCCAGCTGTAGTGGTGGCTGGCGGCGATGGGGCGGATGGTGCCCGGATCGAGGGTGGCAGGCAGTGTATCCAGGATTCGGATGAGGAAAGCCGTGTCGTTGCCGGTATTTTGGAATCGAATGCGATATTCAATGTCTTGCCCGCGCTCAATATAATGTGCGCCGGTAAGCCCCAGCGGGAAACCTACCTTGTCGTTTGGGTCGTAAGAGCCGGTGACGTCGTTGCAATGCACGGCTACAGCGGGGTCGTTCTCGTTGTTGGGCAAGTTGAGCAAAAGGCTCAGGTTCCCATTCGCCGTGCAGTTGGCCACCACTGCCACTGGTTTGCTGAGGATCGAAGTCTGGTTCGGGAACACCTGCAAGGCAAAGCAGGAATCATCGGGCATCGGCAGACGTACCGTGGTCATTTCCTGGCCTGCATTGAGTTGGAGCGGGCTTTGAAGATACATGATCTGGTCTTCAATGATCACATAATCAGCGGTTTGGGTCATGTTGCCCGAGCCCGTGTTTTTGATCTTGAACTCAATTTCAGTGCCATTGCAAACACCGGTCACTTCAATTTTTGAACCGTCCCAGTTCGCGCTGGGTGGAACGCAGGAGGTGTCTGGAAAAATGTGGGCCTCGGCGCAAAGAACGTTTCCTACCTGTGCGGCACAATCCACCTCGAACACGATGTTGAGTGAGCCGCATGCCCCCGGCAACACATCGCCGAGTGCAAAACTGAGCGTGTCGCCCACTTGCGAGGCGAGCGGTATCGTGCTGCTTTGATAGTTCAAAAACGGGCTGACCACGATTTGCAAGGAGGCGTCTTGCGCAGTCATATTGCCTGAATTGCACCAGCTGGCGCTGTACACCGAAGTGGTACACCGACGCAGCAGACCGCCCCATATTTCCACAGAAAGCAAGGAGCAATCGCCTAAAATCTGGGTTGCAAGGTCGGGCGCGACTACTGTTTGGCCCGTGCCGGAAATGTTCAC
>JANMME010000226.1:0-3362 GCA_031373015.1 Saprospiraceae bacterium | reverse complement strand
CTTTGAAGCGCAAATAACCAACCGGGCGGGCATCGGGAAAGAAACGCTGCGCCGCCTGCTCAATCTCGGCCTTTTGCACGGTGACCACCACCCACAAGGTGGTTTTCAATACCAGATTTGTAGCGACGACCTCGTGCCGGGGATACTTGCGGCCAAACAAAAACGCCTCGAACAAGAAGCCCGCGATGCCGACGAACTTGCCCGCCAAGAGCAAGAGCGGCAGATGAACGAACTCCGGGAAAAAGCCGAAGAGGAAGAACGCAAGCGCCTCGAGGCCGAACGCCTCCAGCAAGAAGCGGTAGATGCCCGCCAACAAGCCGAGACCGAGCGCGAACGGGCGCAAAAAGCCCAGCAAGAAGCCGAGGCTCAACGGAAACAGGCAGAAATTCAGAAGGAAAATGCGGAAAAGGCATTGGCTTCCAAGCGGCGGGCTAATATGTTCACCGTGGCGAGTTTGGTCTTGCTGGGCGCAGCTATTATTCTTGGCGTTTTGGTCAGGCAGAACGCCCTCAAGGAAAAATATGCGCTACAGGAAAAACTGAATGCCCAATTCCAAGTAGATCGCATAAGAGTAGAAACTTACATAGAAGCAGCGGGGACTCTTTCGGAACGCTATCCCGGATCCGCTTTGCAATATTATCAAAAGGCGGATTCCATTATGATACGATATCTGGATTCTGAAGAACTTCAAGCAGAAGCCACAGCGGTACTTCGCCAATTAGATTCTCTCAAGCATACATTGCCGCTTGACCCTTCATCTAAAAACTAAACAGCGATATGAGAAACCGCATTTGCCTGCTTGCTGCTTGCCTATTTTGCTTTTTGCCGATGGATCTTCGCGCACAACGGTGTAGGGATTTTGATAAAATCACAGAAGATTACAAAAAGGCAATGCTCGAGGCTCTATACGACCGTGCCCTCCAATGCGTCGAAAACCTGCGTGCTTGCCAGCCCGATGACCAAACCTTGGCAAAGCAGTACAACGCTGAAATACTTGATAGAATCAATGATCAAAAGAACCAAGAGGTAGCTGCCCGTGAACGAGCCAACCGATTCGCTATTGAAGCCAAAATAAGTGCCGAGAAGGAAAGACAAGCTTCAATAGCTGCTATAGCAGCCAGAAAAAGTGCAGAACAAGCCCGAGACAAGGCAGAGCAATCAGAGCAAAAAACCCTTAGAATCATTGAAAAACTGCGTAAAGAAACTCGTAACCGTCGAGGAGAAACCCTTGTAGAACGCACAAAAAATATCCAATCGGACGATCCCACGCTCGCCCTCGCTACCGCCCGCGAGGCCTACCGCCTCCTGCCCGGCGAGGGAAGCGCTGAAGCCCTGAGAGATATTTTGAGCGATGGAAGCAACAACTTTTATCAAGGAACTTGGAAGCACTTGGCTCCCTTCAAAGACATAGCACTCTCGCCAAACGGGCAATTTCTCCTAACAGCAACAGACGACAAATGCAGCTTATGGGACAGCCTCGCCCACTTTATTTGCGCCCTGCCCTTGCCCGTCGACGAAGAGAAAACATCTTTCTCCAAAGTCTGCTTTTCGCAAGACAGCCGCTCGGCTTTTGCCTGGGACGGAAACAACCGAATGCTCTACTGTTGGGCTACCTCATCGCGCACCAGATCTTGGGCCGTAAGATTAGTCTCCAGCATCACAGACTTACGCCCTACCACAGGAGAATTTGTCCTTTGCGCCTTTGACACCGAAAGCGCGACGATATGGGGCATACGCCCCAATGGCATGCCAAAAGCAATCACAATGTTTTCAAATCAAAAATTGGCAAGGCTCTTGAACATCTCTTCAGATGGGAGTTTGGTCGCACTGGAGAAGAGGTCTCTGAATGGAAATAGCGACTGCGACACCTTGGCCTTGTACACCACAAACGGGGTCTTTCTGGATAAGCAACCCATACCGGGAAGGTACGGCAGCAATCTCTCCATAGATGGCGCGACCTTTTCGCCAAGCGACAGGCAGTTGGTAGTTTATGGGATCAGTAGATACTCTGATAGCGAGGTTCAAATTGTAAATATTGAAGGCAATGCATTAAAGCCCTATTTTTCAAATCCTTTTTCCAGCAATTCCCCTGCAACGAGCGAGATAAATTTCGTCAGCGATTCGCTGCTGCTAATCCCCCAAAGAAATGGTTCCGCTCTTATATGCACTCCGAATAGGAAAAAACCAAAGGAAAATACTGGTAGAGAAGAATATCCCTTGGAAGTCATCTCAACCCTGCAATCAGGCGGTGAGGCACTTGTTCAGGTGCTTGCCCCTACGGATGCACGGTTTATTTTGACGGTGGATGGGACGGGCATCGTTCGGCGTTGGCGTTGGCCCAATCAAAAACAAATCCCGCTCAGGGAGACAAAATCTACCACTTGCATCCGCTTTTCGCCTTCGGGCAATCTTCTTGCAATAGGCACGGCCACCGACTCGGTTTTTATCTATGGAAAAAACAGGGAAATGCGCGCTGGCTTTAAAGCGCTGAGTGGAGGGGTTGCCGCGATAGATTTCCTGACGGAAGAAAAAGTAGTCATTGGCGGCATCAGCTCGACAGTGCGCACCTTCAATTTGCAGGGCGTTGTCCTGAATGAATGGTTCGGCCACACCGACAAAATCACTGCCATAGCGGTCAACCATCTCAAAAACATCAGCGCCACAGCCTCTGCCGATGGCTCATTCATCCTTTGGAACAACAACAGTAGCAGACAGATTGGGCAGATAAACGCAGAGATCGGCGTCCTCTACAGTCTCGCCATTTCCCCCAATGGCGAAATCCTCGCTGCTGGGGGGGAGGACGGGCAAATTGGGCTTTGGGACACGCAAGATGGTGCTTTGCAAAAAATAATCCAAGCGCACAATATTGGCAGTGCGGTGACAAGTCTGGCTTTTTCCCCAACAGGCGATACGCTCCTGAGCGGCGGTGATGATGATTTTGCCCGCTTGCGAAGCCTCCCCAAGAACACGGAAATCAACCGGTTCGACCACAAAAACACTGTAGTGCTTAGCGTGGCATTTTCTCCAGACGGGCATTACATCGCTACCTCTGATGGCCGCAATGACGTGTGGATAGGCACCGTGGCCGGCCATGCCATTTTGCAAAACAATGGAGGTTATCGCTACCAAGAATCGAATCCTTTTGAGAAAGAAGGCAAGGTTGCATCCTTTGATTGCCCCATCGCGTTTTCCCCTGATGGGCAATGGCTGGCACGCGGCAACGCCATACCAAGCGAGTCGGCTTCGCTCATCCCAACTCCACGGACGGCTTTTTTGCCCAATTTTTCTGACACGCTCGATACGCGCACACAGCTCTTGGCCGACTTTGAAGTCAGCCCCGACGAAGCCAGCAAGTTGCTGCG
>JANMME010000222.1:0-3618 GCA_031373015.1 Saprospiraceae bacterium | reverse complement strand
CTCCAACACAGCCGCCTCATACGGCCTCAGACTCGCACCGTTTTGCGGGCCAGCACCGTAATTGTCAATCAACAACTTCGCTTTTGAAATGTCCATGCCGACGTTTGCTGTGGCAGGTTTATCCCTGAAATTCAACAAAATAAGCAATTTCTTCCCGTTCAACTCGCGGGTGTAGGCGTACACATCGGGGTTGTCTTTGTCGAGCAGGGTGTATTTGCCGTAAATTAGCACCGGCTCGCCTTTGCGCAGTTTGACGATGTTGCGGAAATAATTCAGCACTGAGTTGGGGTCACTTTCTTGCGTGGCGGCATTCAGGGTCACATAATTAGGGTTGACTTTTAGCCAGGGCGTTCCAGTCGTAAAGCCCGCGTTGGTCGTAGCATCCCATTGGAACGGCGTGCGCCCATTGTCCCGCGCGCCACCATTTTTTTGGCTCTCGATGAATGCCTTCAAGTCGCCGCCTTCCTGTTGTATTTTCTTGTACATATTGAGGGTTTCGATGTCGCGGTAATCCTCGATGCGGTCGAATTTGATGTTGTTCATGCCCAGTTCGTCGCCGTAATAATAGTACGGCGTGGCCCGCATAGTCATCAAAAAGGTGGTAAGCATTTTGGAGGAAAGTTCGCGCCATTCAGGGCTGTCGTTCCCCCAGCGGGTCACCATGCGCGGCTGGTCGTGATTGCCGAGGTAGATGGTTCCCCAGCCTTTTTCGGCAAACGCGGCGTCCCAGCGACTGTATATTTCCTTGAAACCGACCAGTTTGTAACCAGCTGGATCAGGCGTTTTGAACTTGTCAGGCAAATAGCCATAGCTCACTCCCTCGAAATGGTAGGCCATGTTCAGTTCCTTGCGATCTGGGTCTACGAAGTTGAGAATATCGTCCGTCGTGGTACCGATGCCTTCTGCCAGACTCATGATGTCGTATTTGCTCAATACTTCGCGGTTTATGGCTTGCAGGTATTCGTGCAGGTGCGGGCCGTTGGCGTAATATTTCACCATGTCACCCTTGTATTGGGCGGGGAGCGGTGGGTAGGTGGTGTCTTTGGAAATGAAAGGGATCACGTCCATGCGGAAACCATCCACGCCTTTGTCGAACCAAAAGCGCATCATGCTGAAAATCTCCTCGCGTACTTTTGGGTTTTCCCAGTTCAGGTCAGGTTGCTTGTCGGAAAAATAATGGAGATAGTAGGCATCCGTTTTTTTGTCGTACTCCCAGCCATCGTTGTTGACGTCAAAAAAACTATACCGGGGGTTTGGCTTCCCCTTTTCCGCGGGCCACCAGTGAAAGTAGTCGCGGTAAGGATTGTCGCGGCTACTGCGGGCTTGTTTGAACCACTCGTGCTCGTCGCTGCAATGGTTCACCACCAAATCCATCACGACTTTCAGGCCTCTTTCGTGCATACCTTTCAGCAGGGCATCGAAATCTTCCATGGTACCGAATTCCTTCATAATGTTCCGGTAATCAGAGATATCGTAGCCATTGTCGTCGTTCGGCGAACCATAGATCGGGTTGAGCCAGATGATGTCCACGCCGAGGCTTTTGACGTAATCGAGTTTGGAGGTGATGCCTTTTAAATCGCCTACACCGTCGCCATCGGAGTCTTTGAAACTGCGCGGGTAGATCTGGTACACGACGGCTTCTTTCCACCATTTCCGATCGGGCGTTTCGGCGGGCGGAGCGCTGGTGGTTTTGGGCGCGTCGTTTTTACAGGAATTGGGCAAGAACAAAGCCACGAGGAGAAGGTATAGCAGTTGAATGAGCTTAATAAGTGGAGTAGAATTGCGCATGATTACAAAAGTTTTAAGGACGAATATCTGCCTTTTAGCGTGTACTGAGCATGGGATTCTTCAAATTTTTGGAACGTGATTTTTTGACAGGATTTACAGGATGAACAGGATCTAAGAGGGGGTTGTCGGCTTCGCCGACAATTCGGTGTCACGATCCTGTTTATCCTGTAAATCCTGTCAAAAAAAATGGTCAGGGCTCCTATAAAGCCAACAGTCCATACTCCCCCAGCGTCCTTACCGGCTTACTATACCAAAACATCTCAAAATCCTCCAGTCCCGCCGCTTCGTAGTCAGCTTTAACCTCCTGAAATGTAAGCACTTCCGCATTAGCCACCGATAATTTTTTCAATACCAACGCCATCCATTCCCCTTGCGCACGATCCATGTTGATTGCAAAAGTTTCTTTTTTGTCCTGAAACGTCAGGGTTGCCATCTCCCACTTTTTCCCTTTTTTGCTTTTGGTAAAAGCGCTCAGCGCGGGCGAAGTGCCCAGCCAAACCAATTTAGCAGTAGGCTTAAGCGAAAACACCACATCCACTTCCAAGGCCCCGGCGATGAAGTTTTTGGGAATACTCGTGCGCGGCACCTTATGTTCAAACCATTCGTGCAGGGGAAAATCCAGGCCTATGCCGTGCATGAAGTTGAGCAGCGATTTTTTGAGCCCATAACTGAACGCTTCGTGGTCGGTGCCGGAAGGGTCGAGGTGCACAAGATCGTTGTTGGCAAAACTTCCAATCTGTTCCGTTTCTTTTTTTACGCCAAACTGCTCAGGGTATATCCCAACGGGACTGTGGGCGGTCATGGCAAATTGATGCCAGAAGCCCGATTGAAGAATTCCGGCCTCAAACATCTGCCGCACCATTTCCAGAGAATCAATCGTTTCTTGGGCGGTTTGGGTCGGGAAACCGTACATCAGGTAGGCGTGTACCATGATCCCGGCATCCGTGAAATTACGGGTAACTTGCGCGACCTGCGCCACGGTGACGCCTTTCTGGATCAGTCCGAGCAGGCGATCAGAGGCTACTTCCAAGCCACCTGAGATGGCTACGCAACCAGAAGTCCGGAGCAGCACACACAAATCGCGGGTAAAGCTCTTTTCAAAGCGAATATTGGTCCACCAGGACACGATCAGTTTCCGCCGGATGATCTCCAGAGCCAGGGCCCGCATCAAGGCTGGCGGGGCGGCCTCATCCACAAAATGGAATCCATTTTCGCCTGTTTGCGCGATCATTTCCTCCATTCGGTCGCAAAGCAAGGACGCCGTAAGTGGCTCATACACTTTGATATAATCGAGGGAAATATCACAGAAAGTACATTTTCCCCAATAGCATCCGTGGGCCATGGTGAGTTTGTTCCAGCGCCCGTCGCTCCACATTCGGTGCATGGGGTTGGCAATTTCTAGCACGGAGATATACTTGTCCAGCCATAGATCACTGTAGTCAGGCGTTCCGGTGTCGGCTTGTTTATAATCGGGGCTCAGGCTGAAATTGAAGTATTCTACCTTGCCATTGACCAAGGCAAAGCAACGTTTTAGCAGTTCCAAGGGTCGCTTGCCCGCCACATGCTCGACCAAATGCTCCACGGGTGCTTCACCATCATCCAGAGTAATAAAATCGAAAAACTCGAACACCCTCGGCTCGGAAAGCGAGCGCAATTCGGTATTGGCAAAGCCGCCGCCCATCGCGATTTTTACGCCAGGGCAATGCTTTTTGATCCATTGCGCACAACGAAACGCCGCGTATAAATTACCGGGAAACGGCACCGAGATCGCCACCAGGTCGGGCCGAACGTCCACCATGTGCTGAGCCAGGATCTCGTTCAGCAGTTCAT
>JANMME010000207.1:0-2717 GCA_031373015.1 Saprospiraceae bacterium | reverse complement strand
ATGGATACTATTTTTTATTCCGCTTTTATAAACCTACCCAAACCAGCGTGTTCGTCGGCAACAAAATACAGGCCATTCGGAAGCTCGGACACCTCAAAACGGATAAGGTTCCAGCCTTCGCTCAATGCTGCATTCATCTCTTTGACAACTCGACCAAAGGTATCATAAACAACCATTCGACGCTGCGTTTCTTTTTCCACAAACAGTTGTAAGTTCAGTTCGCCGATTGTCGGATTGGGATATAAAAGCGCAATGGGTGTGGCGTCGTTCGGGGTGCTGCCCGGAATATTATTGAAAACGACATCGGGATTATCATTTCCAAAACCTAGTGGCAGGCAGCCTGTAATCGTGATGTCGTCTAAGTGTACCTGGTCGTCGTCGTCGGAAGCATCGCAACGGAAACGGATGCGGGTGTTGGTCGTGAATGGCCCTAAAATGGTGATATCCTGATTATGGCGGGCTCCATTCAGGAATTCATCGCCCAAGTTCCATTCTTCTTTTGTGGTGTAGCTGCTGCCGCCATTGGTCGAAATCTGCAACCAGAAATCCTCTGCCGAATTGTCGAAACTCACACATAGGTAGGAGAACGACACTACTATTTTATTATAAGCTGTGAGGTTCAGATTGCTTGTGGAGGCTAGCGATGTGCTGGTATTATCGCGCAGTTGAAGGCTTTTGGTGCCCGAATTGGGGTACGCGCTCACAATGGCACAATCAGCGCCAGGGTCGGTCCAAATGCCCATATTGGTTTCAAAGCCATTCGAATTGACAACGACTTGCGGAGAGCCGCAGACACCGGAGCAATCCGAGACCGTGACCTTTACCTCATCAATTGCCGCACAGCCGTTTGTGTTGGTCACGGTCACCGTATAAGTAGTGGTGGTGGCCGGGTTGACGCTGATAGAGTTGCCCGTATCTCCATTGCTCCAGTCATAAGTGAAAGGAGCCGTTCCGCCGCTGGAAGTAGCTGTTAGGCTAGCACTTGATCCTAGACAAATAGAAGCGTCGGTACCTGCATTTACGAGCAGTACTTTACAGCGTGCATATTCGGCCATTTGCAGGAACATCTGCATATTGTTGTTGCACAAGGTGATAATACTGGAAGGCGCGGGCCAAAAAGAGGTGCCGATCTCAGGGGTAAAATTGTATACTTTGGGTTTGGCAGACTGCTCGCCATACAACCAGTCGCCGCTGCCGCCGCTGGCCAGATAGCCTACAGTTTGATACGCGTTGCCGACAGTGAATCCGTTGCAAGTGGTCAATTCAGCGCCCAAGGCCGCAAAAGTGGCGGGTTCGGGCACCGTGTTTTCATACTCCCACTGGTGGATCAGATAATTTCCGTAACTGTGGTTGTTTAAGGCAGTTATAAACTTTTTTTCCACGCAAAAATCGCGAATCATCTGTGTTTCAGGTTCTGAAAAAGCACTGGTGCCGCGATACGTTTCCGAGGAGGGCGTGCCTGAAGAGCCCGAATTAAGACCCCATTGGTAGCCATAGTTGCGGTTCAAGTCCACGCCATAAGTACCTCCTGAGTTAAGGCGGCGATTTTTGCGCCACAGGCCGCCCCCGTTGGGGTTTGAGGTCTGGTTGTAGATATAGCCGTCTGGATTGACGCAGGGGATAAAATAAAGCTCATCCGAGTCAACTAAATTTTGAATCTCCGGGTCAGCATAGTTTTCAAGGATATAGTGCATGTAAAATATCAGGCTCATCATGGACATTGGCTCCCGCGCATGGTGCAAGCCGGTGTACAATACCTTCGGTTCCGCTTCATCAGTGTTGGGGTTGTCTGAAATTTTGACATAATAGATCGGACGGCCTTCAGCGGTGGTCAGCGTTGGGCTCAACATTTGTTTCACCGTGATTAAGTTGGGGTAAAGTGCGACCATTTCATCCAATTCATCCAGCATTTCCTGGTAGGTCAGGTACGACCCCATAGACCCGAGATTAAAGTTTGTGGGCGTCGTATAAGAGCAGCCGAAACGATCTAAGGCGGGTGAATTCGGGTTTAAAATATCCGCCCGGATAAGATCAGCGTAGACCTGTTCCATGTCCGTTTCCAAAACCGTCAGATTGAAATCTTTTTGAATCAGGGCATACTCATCACTGTTGATGTCTGTGATGAAGTGCCCGTTTTTAAGTTCGCCGTGATCTACTGCGATGCCTAGGGCAGAGAGTTTGGCCAATGCATCATTTTCGGTGTTGATGCTGACTTTCAGGTAAGTCGGGCGGTGTTGGTTATTGTTGGGGTTCTGAGCTTGCAGCGGATGAAACAAAAAACATACCGCGCACAGGGTGCAAAAAGCGTTGAAGGTTAATTTCATTTCGAGCGTCTTTATGTGATAGAGAAAATGAATAATCGTTTAAGTTTGTATCATTCAAAAAACAGATTCTTGCTCCTCTCACTTTCGGGAATAAAGGTATTTAATTAGTACATAATATTTAGTACAAGGGTTTGAAAAACGTCTGGCTTTCCGAAAATATCGAAACACTCGAAGCAAATACAGGGCAAAAATTGACTTAGTTAAAATTTTGAGTAAATTATCTCAATAGGTTGAGTAATTTTGCTCATTATTTTGAGTAAATTATTTTTTATGTTTCAAAGGCCTCATTTTCAAACACTTGCAAAAAGGTTGGATGAACCCCGTTCGGTCATTCAGGTACTTGCAGGACCGCGACAGGTGGGCAAAACAACCCTTGTCGGCCAATTATTATCA
>JANMME010000199.1:0-4498 GCA_031373015.1 Saprospiraceae bacterium | reverse complement strand
GATAAGGTTTTTCGATGGCAGGATGACAAAGCCGTACCCTTGGGGCGCTTTCCGGTGAAACATGGCATGCTGGGATCTCTCTTCCGGGTTTGTCGCTTGCGAAATGCCGATTTTCTACTTTGCGGGGGACAAACCTTCTATCTCCTCCAGGACAATCGGCTGATTTGGCATGGGCAAAAGGATGTCCGGGCCGAGGAAATTTTCGAAGATACCGACGGAAGCATCCTGCTTGCCACTATAGGCATAGAGAACTCTGGGTTGCTGCGATTCCGCTCCATAGATGATTATTGCCGCAACAAATTTGAAAACCTACTCCCCGGTCATCTTGTCACCGCTGTGCTTCGAGACAGGGAAGGAGGCTTGTGGGCCTGCACGCGTGACGCGGGGGTGTTTTATTGTAAAAACCCCGCCCTTGATATTTTTGATGCCTCCTCAGGATTGCCTTCCTCCGATGTCCTGCGCCTTACTGCAGATGGACGGGAAACTGTGTTCGCGGGACTGCGTCCGCTCGCTATTTGTACGATTCAACGGAAAGATGGGCGCATTGAGCGTCTCGTCTCGCCACCTAGCTCCGTCGTTTCAGAACTGTCAGTGCTTCGTTTTGATAAGCTGACCAATCGGCTTTGGGCCGGTCCGAATCTTTGCTTTTGGGAAAACAATCATTGGTCAATTATCCAGTATTTTAGTCCCTCAACCCATCACTTGGGCTCTATTTACGTCAAAAAAATCACACCGGATCTTTCCGGAATCTATTGGTGGGCTAGTATGTCCTGGGGCTTTTTTACCGTGGATCGAAGAACGGGTGCTGCACAAATAGTTTCCGTACAAAACAAGGAATATGAGCGGATCTTCTCTGTCACCCCGGACATCGGCGGCAATTTGTGGGTTACCACCCTCAAAGGCTTGCGGCTTTGGCGCGATGGCCGCTATGAACCACTGACTTTCAACCATCCTGCTATGCACTTTCCGGCACGCGATGTGGAGATGCTGCCCCCGAGTGCTCGGGGCGACATGGTCCTCGCTCTGCGCGGCGGCGGGCTGCTTATTCGCGACAAAAATGGAAATTGTACCCAGCTCACAACCCGCGACGGGCTAACCAGCGATGTTTTGATGGATATGGACATCACTCCAGCAGGGGTGATATATGCCTCCTCCAATGCCGGACTGAACATCCTCTCGCCCCAACCCGATGGCACTTGGCGCATCGAAACCCTTACTGTCAAGCACGGGCTGCCCTCCAACCAAGTGAACGACGTGACTTGGCTGGGCGACGAACTATGGGTGGCCACCGACAAAGGCATCGCGCGGTTCCGGGAAATCCCCAAACCCATCCCGATGCCGGCACCGATGCTGGAAAAATTCGTGGTCAACAATTACCCATCTGTTTTTTTTGAAAATATCCAACTACCCCACGACCAAAACAATCTCTCTCTACGCTTTTTCTCCCTCCATTTCCGCTCCGGCGGCGATATTCCCTATCGTTACCGCCTGCTCGGAGCCGACACCGCTTTCGCGTACACGCACACACGCGAGGTCAATTTTGCCAACCTTTCCCCTCGCAAATACACCTTCGAAGTACAAGCCCAAAACGAGGATGGTCAATGGAGCGAGCCAGCCAAATGGTCCTTCCAAATTCTTCCGCCCTGGTGGGCTACCTGGTGGTTTCGAATTCTTGTAGCGGCGGCTTTAGCCGCAGCAGCGTACCTTCTATACCAAAATCGCCTTCAATCCATCCGCCGCGAAGCGACAGAACGTGAAAAAATAAAAGACCTTGAAACCGCCGCACTTCGGGCGCAAATGAACCCGCACTTTATATTCAATTGTCTGCAGGCCATTCAAATGTTCATTGCCCAAAATGACCGCGATGCGGCGGTAACTTACCTGGCGCGTTTTGCCAAATTAGTACGTCTTGCACTGCATGGTTCGGTAGATGGGCGTCACAGCCTCGCGGAGGAAATCGCGATGCTTGACAATTATTTGCACCTTGAACAAATGCGTTTTAAAGGGAAGTTTGAATTTTCTATCCGTGCAGACGGGCTTGATCTGGATGAAATCAGTTTGCCTCCCTTGCTCGTGCAACCATTTGTGGAAAATGCGCTGATTCACGGCCTGCAGAATCTTGAAAGTGAGGGAAGGCTGGCTATAATTTTTGCTCAAAAAGACAACGCGCTGGAGGTTTTGGTGCAGGATAATGGGCCAGGCTTTTCAGAAAAAGGGTTATTGGAAAAGGGCTCGCACAAATCGGTGGGCATGATGTTGACGCAGAAGCGTCTGGATTTGCTGATGGGTGCCGGAAAGGCCGGCACGGAGCACCTTATCCGAGAAACGGTTATTGATAACAATGGAACTCCGGTTGGGGCGCGGGTGCGGATTTTAATACCGATTTAAACCCCGAATGCCTCAAGCGTAGCGATGTCTTTTTCTCGGCCGACTATCATTGATGTTTTCATAATTACTCGCTTTAAGTGGCAAAAATATGCAGATAAAGCGAGCAATCCAAGTTTATTGGTCGCTTTAAGTTGATAAATTTTGCCTTGAGATATAAGCGCTCCCATCATCTTCCATTAATCTTGGGCGTAGGCTACAGGATCGCGAAAGCGAAGGAAGGCTGGAAATAATTTTTACTCAAAAAGACAACGCGCTGGAAGTTTTAGTGCGAGATAATGGGGCGGGCTTTTCAGAAAAAGGGTTATCGGAAAAGGGCTCGCACAAATCAGTGGGCATGATGCTGACCCAGAAACGCTTGGATTTGCTGGTCGGATCTGAGAAAGGCACTACGGAGACTCTTGCTCGCAAAACGGTTTTGGATGCCCATGGGATGCCAGTAGGAGCACAAGTGCAGATTTTGATACCGATACTATAAAGCCCAAACAGGCCATTAGGAAATAAATAAATTAAACCGCAAAACAGCAAAACCGGAGAACAGGAAAATATAAAACCAAACATCACGATCCAAAGCAGGTCAAAACCTTCCCCTTTTCGAGATCAAACGCTTCTTGGTTTTATATTTTCCTGTTCTCCTGTTTTACGGTTTTCCTGTTTAATTTATGAATCTACCTGAAAACCTCGATAAACCCTCTCAAGCCCTTGTCTTCTGGCGTAGCCTTGAAGATATAGAAGTACGCTGCATCCGGCAAACCATTTCCGTGCTCTCCAAATAATTCGCCCCGCCATGCTTTGTCCGGATCATTTGTGTAGGGTTGAGCCTCATAGACTTTATCGCCCCATTGGTTATAAACAGCCAGATGGTTTTGTGGATAAGGTTCAATGTCAAGGCAGGGAATTACCAGATAGTCGTTCATATCATCCCCATTGGGCGTAATGATATTCGGAATATAACTACAGATACGTTCTCGAACACTAATCGCCACGATGCCCTCATCGCAAAGGTTTGGGCAAGCTTTTGAGCAGAGCCGGTAGATAAAGTAAACCGTGCCATTTACGTTGCCCGCCTGATAAGAATACAGCCCATTTCCATGATTGATCAAACTGGGCGAGGGGTTATTAATCGTTAAGGTGTAGTCGTCTGGCTCATAAGTGTCGTTGAGCAACACATTGAAGTCAGGCAAAATCTCATGGGTGGCCACCTGATACAGTAAATCGTCCGTGGCATGTGGCAACTTGCCGATTCGAACAAGGGCTGAATCCAACGGCGTCAAACAACCATTTACATTTGCAACCACCGTGTAATAGCCCGTCAATGTAGAATCCACATCCATGATAACGATGTTGTTATTGTCAGGATAAGGTGGGTTCGGTCCCGTCCAAGTGTATTTCGCGTCGCTGATTGGAGTGGCCGACAAAGTAATTTCGTCGCCTTTGCAAGCGATTGCATCGCTAATCAACGGATTTACTGGCAGCAAGGGAAGTACCTGAATCTGAACAGCACAAAGTTTTGTGTTGCCAGCATCATCTTTTGCCTGGAAAGTTAAAGTATGAGGTCCCAGCGCAAATACAGATCCTGTGCTCTGCCCGCCCTCTTGCGTCACTTGCGGGGTGGCGCAGTTGTCTGTCGCAGTTGGATATTGAAATTGCAACTCAACTCCATCACAGGTGCTGATCGTATCGGTTGCCGTAATAAAATCAGACGGATCGTTCAAAATTGCACCACTGATATTAACCTTGATGGGCGAAACCGGGCAACTGAACTGGGGCAGTATGGATTCCGTCACCTTCACTGTAAAGCTGCTTGTAACGACGTGTCCCAAAGTATCCTTCAGGGTATAAATAACTTCAGTGCTCCCGATACCAAACGTATAACCAGAGGGATAATTCGAGCTTAGGGTGAATTGATTATTACAGAGCCCCGTTGGCTTTGGAGGGTTCCAGGTTGCCACGGCGCTGCATCCCGTAAACGATTGGTTGACAGGAATATCACTCAGCCCGATGGGTGGGCCAATTACTTCTACTACAAAAGTGCAGGTATCCCGGTTGCCGCTTGCATCCACTACAAACACATTGACCGTTTTAAAACCTGCGTCGAATATAGAACCTGAAG
>JANMME010000195.1:0-11297 GCA_031373015.1 Saprospiraceae bacterium | reverse complement strand
CGCCTTCGCCTAGGCTGATGTGCCCGCCTTCGCCAAGGCTGATGTGCCCGCCTTCGCCAAGGCTGATGTGCCCGCCTTCGCCAAGGCTACGGCGGGTAAACTGGGTAAAAAAGTCAATTTTTTCATGTTGAAAATCTTTGTGTTGAAAAAGAGTGTGCAAAGGTAGCCTTGCGCTGCTTTTGCTGACGGGAAAAGGCGAATTTTGCCGCGAATAATTAGACTTACCACATAGCACACAATAGTACGAATAGTTCCTTTCTGGATTAGGTTAAGTCTATGTGTGCTATTGTGCGCTATGTGGTAACAAATAATGTCAAACAGCAGTCAACATGTCCTTACTTGCCATCTCACCCATTGACGGTCGCTACGCCGACAAGACTCGCGAACTCGCCGACTACTTCAGCGAATACGCGCTTATCCGTTACCGCGTATTTGTTGAAATCCAATACTTTATCGCCTTGTGCCAGTACGGGCTGCCGCAACTTTCTTCCTTTGAGGAGGACAAGATTGACGAACTAAATGCCATTTTTGAACGATTCAACCAGGCGGATGCAGAGCAGGTCAAAGAGATAGAACGCACGACCAACCACGACGTGAAGGCTGTCGAATACTTTCTCAAGGAGCGTTTCGACGGTCACGGGCTCCACGATTTGCGCGAGTTTGTACACTTCGGCCTTACCTCACAGGACATAAACAATACAGCGACGCCCCTGCTTTTCAAAGCGGCTCTAGAGCAGGTTTATTACCCACTCTTGCAGCAGTTGCGTGATCTGCTGGAAAAAATGGCCCAAGACTGGGCGCGGGTACCGATGCTCGCCCGCACTCATGGCCAACCGGCTTCGCCCACGCTTTTGGGTAAAGAATTCCAGGTTTTTGTGGAACGCCTCGACGTTCAAATCGGCCTTTTGCGCAGCATCCCGCACAGGGCCAAATTCGGCGGCGCCACGGGCAATTTCAACGCGCACTACGCGGCATACCCTGACTATGATTGGCAGCGCTTTGGCGATGATTTTGTGCGGGAATTCCTCGGCCTGGAACGCTCGAAACACACGACCCAAATAGAGCACTACGACTGCTTTGCCGCTCAATGTCAGGCGATTGCACGAATCAATACCATACTCGTCGGCTTTTGCCGCGACGTGTGGACTTACGTTTCGATGGAGTATTTCCGGCAAAAAACGGTGGAAGGCGAGGTCGGCTCTTCGGCCATGCCGCATAAAGTGAACCCCATTGATTTTGAAAACGCTGAGGGGAATTTAGGCCTGGCAAACGCCCTTTGGCAGCACTTCGCCGAAAAACTTCCGATTAGCAGGCTTCAGCGCGACTTGACCGATTCCACGGTGCTGCGCAACATTGGCGTCCCGATGGGGCATACGATTGTCGCCCTAAAATCCATTCAAAAAGGACTGGGTAAGTTAATGCTCAACGAAGGTCAATTGTACGACGATCTCGAGGACAACTGGATGGTGATCGCCGAAGGTATTCAGGTAATCTTGCGTCGCGAGGGCTATCCGCAGCCGTACGAGGCCCTCAAGGCACTCACCCGTGGTCGCCACCTAATAACCCGGGAGCATTTGCACGAATTTGTGGACACGCTTGAAATTACAGAAGAGGTTAAAGAGGAGTTGAAACGGCTTACACCGCACAATTATGTGGGAGGCTGAGGAATATCCAATATCCAACAAGGAATGTCCAATGTCCAAGTAAGCGTTAGGCTTGGTCATTCATGGTGACCGGATTATGTTGATTTACAACTAATTCCAAGCTCAGGGCCTACTTGGACATTGGACATTCCTTGTTGGATATTGGATATTTCTTACTGGGTTACTGCCAGCCGCTTGAGAATGGTACCTTTTTCATTCTGAAGGCTGAGAATGTAAAGCCCGGTTTGAAGCCCATCAGTGGGTATTTCCAAGAGGTTTTCTCCAAAGGATAGGTTCACCGTTTGGCGCTGGCATTGTCTGCCTGCGGCATCCGTGATGGTGAGGGCAGCCTCCATGTTTTCGTCGGAGGTCAAGAGCAGTTTTGCGGGAAGGCCAGCCGCTACAGGGTTAGGAGACAGCTCTGCCAATACGGTGGATTCCAAGTCGTTGGTGGCTGAAAAATTCTTGGTTTTGAAAACGCCAATCTCTTGTGCGCCAACAGGTTGGCACAGATCCCATTCGCTATAAGGGTGGACACGCCAGTAGAGAGTACGGTTGTTGGGAATGCCTTTCGTGATGGTTATGGAAGTAGCGTTGTACACCGTTTGAGTAAACAATCGTGGTGCCAGGTTGCTCAGGAGGAAGATTTCCACCGTGTAGAAAGTTGCGTCGGGTACAGGATTCCAATGGAGCGTGAAGTTGTTGTATTGCACGGTCTGAGAGTCAATGGGCATGGCGAGTTGCACCTTGGCATCGTCGTCAATTTCTACTCCCGGCTGGGAAACTTGCAAGTAGGAGGCATGCTCATCGTGCAAATTAGAACGCATGGCAACGACTTGCTCTTCGGTAAAGATCGCGCCGCAGTCGTCAGACGAATAGCCCATAATCAGGGTAGCATCTGAGCGGAACGCCACGCCAGTGGGGTCGTGTTGTAGGGTGACACTTTCAGCGTTTGCGTTGCAAGGCCAGCGAAAGTTTAGGTAGTCGGCTCGTGTATCGCGAAAATAATCGCCTGCCTGATAACTATTGGAGGAATCCGCATTTTCCACGAGATGGTTATCAATGTCAACAGGCGCTGGCTGGGAATAATCCCATGTAAAGCCTTCCCAGCCCACAAATGGGTGCGGCAAAGAAAGGTGATGGCCGGCTTCGTGGGCCCAAGTCCTGTTTTTGGGGCCAGAGCAATTTCTGCCCAATACAATGGCATCCATCCAAGAGTAGCCGCAGTTGCCTGCTGGGTCAGCCACTACAAAGGCATTGAGGCGGTTGTCAATCCGGTTGTTTTCGATGAGGTCGGCACCTCCATCCCACTGATGAACGTGCCAACTCGTATTGTTGAGGTATCGCACCGGGTCGCCCGGCTGTAGGTAAAAGTGGATGCGCGTGGGGGCAAAATCCTTGTTCATCTGGCAAAGGGACAGAATGGCTTGTTCGAGCGCAATATAGCCCGTTCCGGCGTCGGTGCCAGTGAGCTGCAAGGTGACAGGTACATAGAGCCAAGCAGTGTCGCCCCCACCGCGCTCAGCAGCGATGGCCTCGCGGTTCTGGCGGTAATAGTCGAACCAAGGAGTGATTCCTTTTGTGCCGCACCATTCTTGAATGGGTTGTTGGCCAAAGGCTGCCACCGCATTTAGCGCGATCAAGGCAAGCAGGGAGTAAAATTTCAATCTCATTGAAAGAGCAGGTGGTTGGTTTGTGATGCAAATGTCTGACTTCTTGAAGGAGTTTTCAAAACTCTTTTACAAAGAGACAATGGGCGACAGAATTTTCGTCCTTGGTCGTCATTGGGTCATTTCGTCATTTCGTAATTGGGTCATTATTCAAACGATGGCAAAATGAGCCAATGACGACCAATGACGATCAATGACGACCAATGACGAAATGACCAAATGACGATTAATGACCCAATGACGAAAACCAAATCCCCCATGCACTCGTAGATATCCCAAATTAAAAATTCAATAAGATGAAACCAACCACTCGCCGTACCCTCTATGCCCTGCTGACTGTGTTCAGCCTTGTTTTTGCTGCCTTTATATTTTTCAATGGCAAAAACAAACCGGCATTCCCCGAACTCAAAGACCGCACCGGTGTACTTGCCAAAGACCCTGAATGGCCTGCTGTGAAAACCAATTATGAAAAACTCCTCCAAGAACTCAAAACCAAACCAGAGGACAAAAAGACCCTGCTCCAATTGGCGAAGACCTTCATGCAAGAAGGCCGCGTAACCGGGAATTTTTCTTACTACAATAAGGCCGCGCTAGATATCGTGGATTTGGTTTTGAAGAAAGACCCCAGCCATTTGGAGGCGATTTGCTTAAAAGCGATGACTTTCCTTTCGCAGCACCGCTTTGCCGAAGCAAAAGAACTGGCCGAAAAGGCGGAACAGTTGAACCCGCACTATTCTTTTGTGTATGGCCTACTCTGTGATGCCAATGTTGAACTGGGCAACTACCCTGACGCGGTGGCTTCTGCCGACAAAATGGTGAGCACACGCCCGGATATTCGTTCCTATTCTCGCGTTTCTTACCTCCGTGAAATACACGGGGATGTTCCCGGCGCGATTGAGGCCATCCAAATGGCTGTATCCGCAGGCTATCCCGGTGCTGAGGATAAAAGCTGGTCGCGTATGGTGCTGGCGCATTTGTACGAAGATTCCAATGCACTCGACAAGGCTGAGGAACAGTACGAAATAGCGCTTTCTGAGCGTCCTGACTACCCTTTTGCGCTGGCTGGTCTGGGTAAAATTGCCCGGTACAAAAAGGACTACCCAAAAGCCATCGAATACTTTGAACAGGCAAGAGCCGTAATGGCCGACGCTTCCTTTTTTGAAGCGCTGATTGACCTCTATCGCCTCAACAGTCAAAACGACAAGGCTGATGAATGCGCCCGGGTCACGATTGATGCGCTGTTGTCCGACAATATTTCGGCGGCAAAAGACAAAAGCCTTGGGCACTATTCTGATATGGAATTGGCTCAATTGTACTTGAAAACCAATCAGTTGGACAAAGCCCTCCAACATGCACAGGCCGAACAACAACGCCGCCCCGAAAATATTGATGCGTGTGAAACATTGGCCCGGGTGTTTTTTAAAATGGGTAAGGCCGCAGAAGCGGACAAATTGCTCAAGACTGCACTGCGCACCCATTCACAGAAGCCGGAACGGCTAGTTTTGGCCGGGCAGGTGAAAATTGCGCTGGGTCAACAAAAGGAAGGCGAGGTGTTGGTGGCAAAAGGCATGGCTTTGAAACCATATATGCTGGAGCAGTAATTGAAACAGATTGAAGTCAGACCTCATAGGTTTGTGAAAACCTACGAGGTCATGCTCGAAACGAAAAAAGCTTCCTTACGATGAAAAAAATCTTTTTTTTACCCGCCATAGCCTTCTTGTTCGTCAAACCTTGGAAGAAGGGAGGGGCGAAGGCGGGTTCGCTGCTTTTTCTGATCACCTTCGTTTTTGAAAGCCAGGCCCATACCATCAACTACGAACTAGCCGGGCTATCCCAAACAGACGTGGGTTGGGCATACCTGAAACTCGGCTTTGAGCATATAGTGCCGCTTGGCTTGGATCATATCTTGTTCGTGCTGAGTATATTTTTCCTGAGCAACCGCTTGCGCACAATCCTCTGGCAGGCCACGACTTTCACGATAGCACACTCCATTACCCTAGGTTTGGCGATGTATGGCTATATCCAGCCATTGCCCGCAGTGATAGAGCCCATCATTGCACTATCCATCTTTTTTGTAGCGATGGAAAATATTTTGGTGGGGGAATTGAAGCCCAGTCGTTTGGGTATTGTGTTCTTTTTTGGCTTGGTACACGGAATGGGTTTTGCCGGGGCATTATCTGAACTCGGATTGCCCGCTTCATCTTATCTGTTGGGCTTGGTGAGTTTCAATGTGGGCGTGGAATTGGGCCAAATCGCGGTTATTTTAACGGCTTATTTTCTCATAGCCCGTTGGTTTTCAAAGGAAATCTGGTATCGTGCCCGGGTGGTGGTTCCCATTTCTACGGCCATTGCACTTATTGCTTTGTACTGGACGGTGGAGCGCACTTTTGGATAAAGGAGTTCGATGGTTTGGGGGCGAGAGATTTTTTGACCCCCAAACCATCGAACCCGCAAACCATTGCCTCCTCAAACCATTGAACCTTCAAACCATTGCCGTACGTTTGCGCGACGAAATTACAAGATAGCAAACATGGGCACAAATAGCCATCAAGGACACCATCCGCTTACCAAAGCAGGGCTTCTCATCACCCTCGGAATTATTTTTGGTGATATTGGCACCTCGCCACTTTATGTGATGAAAGCTATTGTGGGCGAGGGGAAAATCATTGACCGACTGACGGTGCTGGGTGGGGTTTCGCTCGTTTTTTGGACCCTAACCTTGCAAACCACGATCAAGTATGTGCTGCTCACACTCCGGGCCGACAACAAGGGTGAAGGCGGCATTTTTTCGCTCTATACTTTAGTCCGGCGGCGCGAACGCTGGCTTTTGATTCCCGCGCTGGTGGGCGGTGCGGCTATGCTTTCGGACGGCATGATCACGCCCCCGATTTCTGTATGCTCGGCTATTGAAGGGCTTGAGGCGAAGTATGTGGGCATCCCTACTATAGGCATCTCCATCGCCATTATCTCCATGCTGTTTTTTGTACAACGCTTCGGCACAGCAGCGGTAGGCCGGAGTTTCGGGCCCATTATGTTCGTGTGGTTCAGTGTGCTTGCCATTTTGGGCATAATGAACATCGGACACGACCTGGAGGTGTTAAGTGCGCTCAGCCCCCACTATGGGATTCGTCTTTTGATAGAGCACCCGAAAGGGGTTTTTATACTCGGAGCAGTTTTCCTTTGCACCACTGGGGCAGAAGCGTTGTATGCGGATCTCGGCCATTGTGGCAGACAGAACATACAGGTCAGCTGGATCTTTGTCAAAACCTGCCTTGTGCTTACCTACCTCGGGCAGGCGGCTTGGCTACTGCACCACGAAGGAATGCCTTTGGATGTAAATCCTTTTTATGGTATGATGCCGGATTGGTTTTTATGGCCGGGCATCATCATCGCTACGTTTGCGGCCATCATTGCCAGCCAGGCCCTGATATCAGGCTCCTTCACATTGGCGTCTGAGGCCATCCGACTCGGTTTTTTGCCAAAAATGACGGTGAAATTTCCGACGAATATGAAGGGGCAGATCTATATCCCGGCTGTCAACGGCTTTTTGTGGATGGGTTGCATAGCGGTCGTTTTCTACTTCAAGCGTAGCTCGAACATGGAACACGCCTATGGGCTTGCCATCGTGCTGGCCATGCTGTGTACGACCATTTTGCTTTCAAATTGGTTGATAATCAAGCGGGTACATTCTATATGGATTTGGGCCATGCTCATATTCTACCTGCTTTTGGAGGGGCTGTTTTTGGTGGCCAATGCTTCCAAATTCCTCGACGGCGGCTATGTCACTGTCATGATGGCATCGTTGCTTTTTGGTACGATGTACTTGTGGGTAAAGGCCAGGGGAATTCGCAAACGTTATTCTGATGAGTCAAAAATCAAGGATTACCTTGACCAGCTCATCAAACTAAGTAATGACGAAGACGTGCCTAAATATGCCACTAACCTCGTTTTCCTTACAGGCGCCAAAAACCCTAAAAAGGTGGAGGATAAAGTGCTTTACTCCATTCTCCAAACGCAACCCAAACGCGCCGATGTGTATTGGTTCGTCCATATTGAGACAACCGATGAGCCATTCACGATGGAGTACGAAGTAAATACCATTGCGCACGACGATGTGTACAAAGTAAACTTCCGCCTGGGTTTCCGGGTGCAGCAGCGCATGAATGTGTTTATGCACAAAGTGGTGCAAGAACTGGTTGAAAACGAGGAACTTACGGTCTACTCCCGCTATCATTCCATGGACAGCAAATACCCGACGGGCGATTTCCGCTTTGTCATTATTCAGGAATTTTTATCCAACGAGAACGAACTTCCATGGGCCGAGCAACTGATTCTTACTACCTATCTTACGGTAAAGAGCTGGGTATCGTCGCCCAAAAACTGGTTTGGCCTTGATTCTGACTCGGTAGAAATGGAAGAGGCCCCTCTTGTGCTTCAACCGGTGAAAGAAGTTGCCTTAAAACGGGTAACAGGGCGCTCTAACAAATAAAACGACCCAAATGGATATCAGCACCTGGTACAGTATCGCCAAATCCCTCCACCTTATCGGAATGGCTTCCTGGATGGCCGGGATGTTTTACCTCGTGCGCATCATGGTTTACCATGCCATGGCATGGGATAAAGCATCACCTGAACGGGAGATTTTGACCCGGCAATTTACGGTCATGGAATGGAAAGCTTATCGAATCATTTTGCGCCCAGCGATGATTATCACATGGTTTTTTGGAGGGATGATGCTTACCATTCAACCCGTATGGTTCCAACAAAACTGGATGTTGGTTAAACTTGGGTTCCTGCTTCTTTTGACTGAATATACGGTTTGGCTCTCAAGCCATATCCGACAATTGGAAGCGGGCACTTCGCCCCACAAGCACCTTTACTTTCGGGCCCTCAACGAAGTGCCCACTATTGCGCTGGTCGGCATCGTTTTCTTAGCGGTGTTCAGAGACCGTATCAGCTTTCTGGCGCTTTTTATTGGACTGGGGATATTTGTCGGACTGATTGCCTGGGGGATTTGGAAGGCGAACTAAGCCTTCTCGTACCGCTCCGACACCACTTTCCAATTGATGATGTTGTAAAAAGCCGTGATGTAGTCGGGTCGTTTGTTCTGGTATTTCAAATAATAGGCGTGTTCCCACACATCGAGGGCGAGGATGGGCGTGCCGAGTTGTTTTGACACGTTGAGCATCAGCGGATTGTCTTGATTGGGGCTGCTGCTGATAAACAGTTTTTTGTCCTTTCCGACGCAAAGCCAGGCCCATCCAGAGCCAAAAACACCTTTGGCCGCAGTCGTAAATTGCTCCTTAAATTTGTCCTGCGAGCCAAAGGCGGTATTGATGGCTGCAGCGAGATTTGCAGAAGGCGCGTTCCCGCCCCCTGGTGCGATGGTTTGCCAGAAAAACGTGTGGTTCCAGTGGCCACCTGCGTTGTTCCGGATCTTCTTGTCGGCATCGGAAGTGCTGATACGAGCAACAATGTCTTCCAGTTCATATTCGGCATATACGGTATCTTTCACCGCGTCGTTTAAGTTGGTTATGTATGCATTGTGGTGGCGGTCATGGTGGATTTCCATGGTCATTTTGTCAATGTACGGTTCCAGCGCTGCCACATCATAACCCAGCGGTGGCAGGGTAAAGGGGGTCGTTCGGCGCAATTTAGGAGGGGGCAGGGTAGGGGCAACTGTAGCGGATGTGGTCTTGGCGGCGGTTTTGCAGGCTTCCAAGAAAGAAGTGGTGGCAGCGGCAATACCGAGAAAAAGGCCAGTCTTGAGAAAAGTTCTTTTTTCCATGATGAATAAATTATAATGAGTGGATAATTTGCATGGCGAAAGTAACAAGAGGTGGAAGAACGCGGGCAGAAGTGACACTTTTTTAAAAAGTGTCACTTCTAAAAACCACCCCAAAAAACAAAAACACGCTGATTTTGAACAAAATGTGTTCTTTTGCGCACTCACTGACCACTTCTTATGCCAGAAACTACGAACTCATCTTCTTTATCCGCCGAAGTTTTAACTTCGGTAGATAAACCCGTTGCTTCCATTACCTCTGCCGCATACTCCGGCGCAGCCCTCGAATGGCTCAATGCCCAGCCCGCCCCGCCCATGCGTGCTGACCTGTGCAGCCTCAGCGATGACCTCGCCATACGGGTCATCCATGAATTGCTCGACAACAGGACCTTTGACCTTCCCTTGCAGGCCAACCCTCCGGCGGGCGATTGGATCAACCATTTTTACTTCGAAGCACGAAACCGCGAAAAAGTATTCGGCACTAAAAACCTCGGCATCGGCTATCCTTTTCTGATCGCCAAAATTGGCGGGCAGGAAGTGGTCGCGCCCTTGTTTGTATGGCAGATCACCCTCGAACCCAGCCAGCAAAACGCCGACCAGTGGCAAATGCTGCGAAACGATACCCACACGGTTCAACCCAACTACCCATTTTTCCACCTGATTGACGCGCTGCACCATACTGATTTTTCAAAAACAGCACAACAAGTCATTGATGGCAAACGCTTGAATACCAATGCTTTTGGAGAACTCTGTGAGGCCGTGCGCCAACACCTCGGTCTCGTGGAAGACGGCTTGCCGCTGAGCATCCAACCCTTTGAAAGATGGGAAGGTGAGCGCTCTTCGGGTCGGCTTTTGTGGTCGGCGGTAGCGGGCATTTTTCCTTCTTTGCCGCGTACCCAGGTGACGCGTCCGCCCGTCGTTGCACCTGATTTGCCCGCAGATGCCGACAGTTGGGCGCACAGTTTTACCCTGCTCCCGCTTGATCCTTCCCAACGCTCGGTGATAAGTGCTGTACAGCGCAATGCACTCACGGTGGTAGAAGGTTCCTCTGGCTCGGGCAAAACCTACCTCATTTCTGCCATAGCTATGAACGCGCTTTCCAATGGAAAAAAGTGCCTCGTAGTATCCAAAAGCATCAATGCGCTGCGCCGGGCACAGAAGTTTTTGCTGGAGAAAGGCGTGGGCGAACTTTCCTTTGTCTTGCGCGATTTGGAGGGCGACAAACTCATGCTGGCCGATATGCTTCGCATGAGCGCGGATTCGAAAAACAAGGCAAGCTACAACCCCGAACTTTTCAACACCGTGCTGAACAAGACCCAGCGCGAACAAGGGAAACTCGACCAAGCCTGGGTAGATATTCACCTGCCCTTCTTTGGAGAATTGAGTTTCACAGAAACGGTAGGGCGCTTTTTGCGCGCCAATCGCACGGAGGGCAAAGACCTTTTGTTGAGCCAACTCAACCCCGCAGATTTTGTTTTCAACCTACAAGAATACGATGAAATCGTGGCCGCCATCTACGCGTCCGAACCCCTGTTCCGACGTTTTCCGACGCTGCTGCACCCACTCAACCGCTTGAGCGAGCGTGTTTTCAACGATCACGACAAGGACAAAGGTCGCGCATGGACGGAAGGGCAGGTGCGCTCGCTGCTCGCCAAGGCCACGGCATTGCATCACCGCTTCATCGGCCAAACGAATGATTACGATGAGAGCCTGCACGACCATTTTGAGCAATACTACAACGACCTCGCGCTGTACATAAAACGCATCCAGAACGGACTCGAAGACGGGGTTATCCGTTTTGGCCCTGACTTTGAAAAACCCATTTCAAGCGGGGAAAAACTTTATGGCGTATTCTCCGACAAATACAAAGAACTGGTGGCGGCTAAGGAGCGCATCGGTGGTATTTTTGACGAAATGCGGCACGCATACAGCCTTCGACGCTATTTCGAGTTTGATTTCCCGCCGCATTTTGACAATCGCAATATTCGGAAAATCAGTGAGTTAACGAGAGATTTTGACGCTGCACTCAAAATGTGGCGTCGGCGCGTACCTTCAATTGTACGGGAAGATGTGCGCAGGCTCAATTCAAAAAGTATCCACCCCGAACTTGATTTCAGGGAGCAAATCCGCGACCTGGAGACCGCGCTCGACTCCTTTTTGGAGGAGTTCAACGCTTCTGCGCTTTATCAGGACGCGCTT
>JANMME010000181.1:0-10146 GCA_031373015.1 Saprospiraceae bacterium | reverse complement strand
TTGAACTGGTCGGGGTGGGTGCTGGTGGAATAGAGAGTAATCAGTGACAGTGGCGGTTGGCAGCAGTGCCAACTGCTACTGACTACTTGTGGCTTTTCAGCCAATTTTTCATGGTTTGGCTGTCCACACAACCTTGCAGGTACACCCGGTCGCGCCAAATCCTTTTCTGGGTAATATCCATGCCCGCTTTTTCGCAACGTTGCATGGCAAGTACCGCGTCGTCGCAATCAATGGCGCGGCCATAGCCGTCGGAGAGGATGCCGAGATCGCCAAAGTCTGCGTCGTCGGTCACGATCCACACGGCTGCCTGAACGGTGGTGTAGTCCGCATCTTCTTTTTCTAGCAAAGGCATTAGCCTCGATAATTCTTCTTGATGGGGAGCAGGGGCCACGTCGAAGCGGTCACCGTTACCGGGGATGTCTTTGGGCCGGTTGGCGCAAGCGGTTTCGAGGGAAACTTCTATGCTTCCTTTGGGGTTGAGCGTCAAGGTCTTCGTTTGCCGGCTGACCATATTTTGCGCTCCGCCCCGGCAAACGAAATAGGTGCCCGCTTCGATTTCGAGCTTAATAGAATAATCCACCGTTGAGATTAGTTTGAGATCTACGTACTGGATGTCACTCCCGCTCACCTGGGCATCCACCAGCCCCTCTTGCACAGCCTGATATAGAGATTTACTGGTGCCTGACCGCGCATTAGGTTTTGGCACATCAATTTTGGAAAGGGCAGATAAAGTGGCCGAATCAAGATTCCCAGTAGCGTTAAGGGCGTTTTGTGACTGGTATTCGCGCAAGGCGGCGGCGGTACGCGGTCCGAACATCCCATCCGGCTGTCCGGTATAGAGCCCGAGGTGTTTAAGGGCATTTTGGCTTCGGGCTATGTCCGTTTTTGTTTGACCAACCGCCCAAACGGCGCAATTTAGCAGGAGCAACAAGCAGATAAATTTTTTCATGGGAAAAGTATTTTTGAAAAACTGTTATGCCCTTGAATCACGATCTGTAGTTGCAGGTAAACCGTATTTCCAAAAATAATTTTACCAATGTCGAAATAGGCGGAAAATATCTCCGCATATATAAGGGAAAGCAAATTGGAGGCCTATATTTGCTAAGATTTCGCCGGCGGTTGGTTTACCTTTTTTGAGTGTTGGCGATATATCCTTGACGAATCGAAAAAACATCTTTGCTATGCATCCTTGTACAGATGAAGAAGTGCTCGCTTGGCTTCTGAATGGAAGCCCAGAATCCGAAAACAAGGCTATTGATTGCCTCTACCGCAGGTTGTTGGGAATCTTTCGCCCCTGGGTGTTTTCCCGGAAGGGCAGCAGCGATGATGCCCACGATGCGGTGACTGAAGCCGTGATCGCTTTTGTCCAAAAATTCCGGGAGCATAAATACCGGGAGATGGGTAAACTTGAACACCTGCTTTTTCGGATCGCACAACGCAAGTTTTACAATCTCTTTCGTGAACGAGGGGATGATCTGCCGATGGATCCAACGCTGCCTTTTGATCTCCCTCATGAATTCGACGATCAAGACCCCATTGAGAAGGCCGAACTAGAAGCGTCAGACCTTGCCCGGCATTCAAAATTGGCGCAATGCCTCGACAAAATCGGCGAACGCTGCAAGGAACGCCTCGTGCGGTTTTGGTATCAGAAACAAAGCCACGAAGAAATCGCCGCTGCCATGGGCAATGCCACGGCGAAAGGAGCCAAAGTGATGAAAAACAAATGTCAGGACAAACTCGAGGCATGCATGAAAAGCTAACTCCAAAGCACCACCTAAAAAGAAAAAAAAGTCATGGAAAATATTGACATTCAACAAATTGAATCCTACTTGCGGGGTAAAATGACCCCGGAGGAACAAGGGGCGTTTGAGGCGATACTCGCTACCAACCCGGAGATGCGCCACCGTACTGAAGAACTCCGACAAATGGCCGAAGGCATCCGACAGGTCGCCCGCGCCGATATCCGTCAGCGCGTAGAGGCAATGCGGGAAAAAATTGAAGTGGAAGAAAACACCATCAAACCAAATCCTGAACCTGTGCCTACTAACTGGGGTAAATCAGCGGGATTGCTTGTTATTGGTCTTTTCTTGGGGCTAGGCTTGGGGTGGCTCGTTTTTAATAAGCCTTCTAACGGTCAAGTGCCATCGAACACGAAAAATACGGGGCAGCCACCGGCGGTTGCTCTGGAGCCTTTGGAAGCAATTGCAACGGTTCGCATTCCCGCTCCCCAGCCCGGCAAAACGATCCAACTTGCTGTGCGCCATCAACCAGCGCTCGAAGCAATTCCCAGCACCGTGCTTTCACGCATCTACGCGCTCGACCGGGGCGGCGTGGGCCTTTGTATCTACGCCCGCCGTTCTGACGATTTTTGGAAAAAACCGCTTGCACTTATGCAATCCGGCCAACAGTTTTTCTTGAAAATTGGAGAGGAACAATACCCGCTGCTCGATGATGGGGAAGAACATGCTTTCCCTGAAAAACCCTCCGGCAAGTAACAATTCAAAGATTACAATATGAAAAAACGCATCTTCCTCTTGTTGCTGCTCGCTGCATGTTTTGTTACAGCCCTCAGTGCCCAAACCGATTCCCTGCCACCATTTGGAGGGGTTGTACTCGATCAAGCGGTATATTCGAGTTCGGGCGAACCGGAAGAAATTAACCGCTCGAGCCCATTGGGAGGTAAGAAATCTTTGCTCGAAATTACGGGCATTAAACCTTTCAACCAGCGTTGTGAAGCCTCCTGCGGGGCTTGTGCGGTGGTGGCCGCCTTGATGCTGCGTTACAAGATCTATTGCGATGGGCAGTGCAATTGCGATACCCCGATGCACGAATTTTCCTGGTCGTACCTGCACAACCAGCTGGTAAAACAGTACGGGCACAACAACATCCACCTGAAAGATGTGCTGGATATGCTCAAAGCGCAGGGTATTTTGCTGGTCGAAGATTTCGCCAACACCCCTTGCAGCCACGATCGGCTGCCCACTGCGGAAGAGCGCAAAAAAGCGGCTTATTTCAAGGACTGGACGTACAAGCCCGTTTTTAGGGCAAAAAAATACATCCCAGGCTCTTCCGAGCAAAAAGAACTGCTGTTCCGCGACCAAATGGTGCCCCGTACCATTGCCTGGATTGACCGCGATATCCCGGTCATTATCGGGCTGCTTGTCACGGAGGACTTTCGTCATCTGGGCAACCCTGCTTGTCTTTGGAAAGCCCCTGACCCGTTGGAAGGCGCTAAAGGTCATGCCTTACTAGTAGTGGGCTACGACGACCAAACCCGAGAGTTTCAGTTGCTCAACTCCTACGGTATCAGCTGGGGCTGTATGGGTGTGTTGCGCATTGGCTACGAGGATTATTCCCGCGTCGTGCAGGAAGGGTATGTGTTGCAATTTGATTTTGATGCTGGAGTGGAGGTGGAGTGCCCAGGCGGGCGGAAGTAGGCCCTATCCCTTTTGTTCATTTTTCAAACTTCTTTAGCCATGAAATTTTTTGCTAAAATATTGGCCTTTTTTTGTTTGCTGGCCTGCGCTCGTGCGCAGGGACAGGAGTGTCAGCACTTACTCGATTCATTGAACAAAATGGTGGACGCGGGCAATCTTGAGATGGAAAACATACTCCAACTGGCAGATTCTGCTTGCCAGCGAGAAATTGTGCTTCAAGATTCTCTTTACGGCGATTTACTGCACGCTTACGGAGTTTATTCACTTGGCAAAGATGCCGTACCGGAGGCGTTGTCTTTTTTGCTGCACTCAAAAGCCAATTGTCTCAAAACCCGGGGCTTTTATTCCAACACTATGGGTGCTCTTTACTCCGATGAAGGATATGCCTATATTCTCATGGGAGAATTGCAGAAATCTCTAACGGCTTGCGATACTTCAATACTCATCAAAAATAATCTGCGGGATACAGGCTATTCGCTGGGCATTACATTACTTAACCGAGCGAATGCACTGATCAACCTTGGCCGGTTTGCAGAAGCGAAAAAAGACTTGCTAAACTCCATTCAGAATGCCAAAGAGAACCATCTTAAAACCGAAGATTACCAATATCTGGTGCGAATCAATGGTCTGGGCATTGTGCATACTTATTTGGGTGAATGGCAAGAGGCCGTTCCTATCCTCAAGGAAACAGTTCGGATCGCTACAGGACTTTTTGGGGAAGAAAATGGGAATACCATTATTATGACAAACAACCTTGCACAGGCTTACCTAGTGTTAAAGGAATATCGGTTGGCTGAATTACATGGGGAAAAAGCACTGCGATTTGCCGAAAAAGTGATGCCCGACCACTCTCAAACTAACACTTGTCGCCAAAACTTGGGTGTAATATTTTTGGAAGAGGGCAAATACGCAAAGGCTTTGTCGCTGCTTTTGAAGGCAAAAAGTATTGCAGAGACCCACCCTGGTCTTGACCCAAAAACCTTCTCGTTTTTGCTGAACAATATCGGGATGGTTTATTTGAATCTGAATGATTACGCCTCAGCCCTGCCATATTTTACCGAAGCGCGTGAACGATTTGCTAAAATTGTTGGGCGGAAATCACCTCGATACGCACTTGTGAACAACAACCTCAGCACTTGTCATTATCATTTAGGAAACGTTGAACTGGCCGAGGCTTTGGCAAACGAATCCTTTGGGTTAATTGATTCCCTTGGTGAATCCTTCCCGGATTATGAAAAATATTTGTCAAACACACTCGTCCCTCTAAAAACAACTGATACTGTATTGCAACGGATGAAGGATGTGACGGAAATTGTTCGGAAAAAATTCGGAGGTCAAAGCAAAGTATTTGCTTATTTCTTGTTGAATTATGGGGCCAAAATGGGAAGTTTTGGGCAGCCAAAAGTAGCATTGCCAATTCTGGAACGGGCTGAAAAAATAATGCGTCGGTATGCTGGGGGGATAATTTCCAATGATTATCTTGGAGCGATACGTAACCTCGCCACCTGTCATGAGCGACTCGGCAATACTCGAAAGTCGCTTGCTTATTTAAAAAAGGGACTTAGCTTAACAGAAAAAGTGATGGGACGTGAAAACTCATTTTTCGCCTACCTTCTCCAAGGAGCAGCTGGCATCGAAGAACGCCGCAACAAAACCCGCTCCGCTTTCGCTCACTACCTTGCCGCAGACACGCTCTACCGCCGCATCGCTACCAAAAATTTCGCCGTCCTCTCCGATGCTGGCCGAGAGTTTTTTTTGGCCGACATCCGCCCCCAACTCGACCATTGGCATTCATTTGCTTGGCGCAACGCCGCCGCCTTCCCTGAAATCCCAGGCTTGCTTTTTGACGACCAACTTTCAGAAAAAGGCCAACTGCTGCATTCTGCCCGCTCTGTATTGGCCTCGCTTCGGGGTGACACCACGCTCGAAGCCCAAATGACAGAATGGCTCGGACTCCGCCAAATGATAGATGTTCAGCGCGGAAAACGGGCTCAAAAAGACACCAATGCACTTTATACCGCATTTGAACTGGACAGCCTTTCCCGAGCGGTCGAGCTCCTGGAGACTACCCTGGCCCAAAAATCCAAAGCGTTTGCTGCAGCCACAAAGTCTGTTGGCTGGCGCGATGTGCAAGCCAGAATTGCGCCAGACGAGGCGATAGTAGAATTTTTCCACTTTCGATACTACAAACCCGACGGCCCTACCGACAGTGTTCTTTACGGCGCACTGGTGTTGAAAAAAGGAGGCGAAGCCCCGCACTTCATCCCCCTTTTTGAGGAAAAGCAATTGGCCGCCGTGCTCAATAAAAAAGGCTTTGGGGAATCAGAATGGCTGAAAAAACTGTACCCTGCACATTCAGATGAACCTTCAAAATTGTACCAGCTTCTTTGGCAACCGCTCGAAAAAGAACTTGCGAATGTGAAGCGCGTTTGGTACGCCCCTTCTGGTTTGCTGCACCGGGTTGCCTTTCCTGTCATTTCCAAAGCGCATGGCGAACGGCTTGTGGATAGTTTTGACTTACAGCAAGTTGGCAGTAGCCGTGAACTCGCCACTGCCTGGTCATTGCCAGAGGGCGCAGCTCAATCCGCACTGATTTTAGCTTGTGTGTCGTACCCGACCGACACGACGAAAATGAAACACCGCACTCGGGAATGCCTCGGCGACACCAGGATTGAGCGTCCAAGGGGCGACGAACGCGAACGCGAGCCCGAGCCCTTGCCCAATTCACTTTCAGAAGCGGACACTGTGGCGGTACAACTTCAAGCGGCGGGAGCGCTAGTCGAAACACGCATTGGATACGAGGCTTTGGAAGACGATGCTAAAAAACGACTTACGGACGGTACTTCGCCCCATGTACTAATGTTCACTACCCATGGTTTTGCATGGGATACGCTGCCACAGGCATTTAAAGGTCGTTTCCCGCCCCACAACCCTATGTATTCTTCAGGGCTGTTGCTCGCAGGGTCCGAGCAGGTGTGGATGGGCGGTGAATCAGCACTCGATTTTCAGGATGGCATCCTGACTGCCCGCGAAATCGGCGACCTGAATTTGCAGCATACGCGCCTAGCCATTTTGAGTACTTGCAAGAGCGGTCTGGGTGAAGCCAATAGCAGCGAGGGTGTGTACGGATTGCAACGTGCTTTCAAAATCGCCGGGGCGCGGCAGGTGCTGGTGACACTTTGGGAGATACCTGACAGCCGAGAGACGCAGGATTTCGTCGGGCAATTTACCAGCCGTTGGTTGACATCGGGTGATGCCCGCACAGCCTTGCGCGAAACGCAATTGGATTTTTTTAGGCGGGGGAAAAGTGTGCAGGTTTGGGGGGCTTGGGTGCTGATTTGAGAGTGTAATGTCTTTTGATGATTCAACGATAAGGTCAATTAAACCTAAATTCTTATGAAAAAACTCGGTCTTCTTGCCTTATTCCTTCTTGTTTTTTGTACCACTATGCTTCGCGCTCAAGCAGATCCCTTGTTGATGCTTGGCAGCAAAAAATCGCTCTTTGACAAAGCTGCCATCCATGTTTTTAACCCGCGCTACCAAAATGCATCGGCGGCTTGTGCTATAGTGGCCGCGCTTATGGTGCGCTACAAAACCTATTGCGACGCGCATTGCGATTGTAACACCCCGGCAAAGGAGTTCTCTTGGTCTTACTTGCACAACCAACTGGTAACCTTGTACGGTACTGATCGAATATCCCTCAAAGAAGTGTTGGATATGCTCATAGAGCAAGGCATCCTGCTCGCCGAGGATTTCCCCAACACCCCGAGCAGTCACGACCGGCTGCCCACTTCCGAAGAGCATAACAAGGCTGCCTTTTTCAAAGACTGGACCTACAAGCCCGTTTTCAGGACCCAAAAATACATCTCAGGCTCTCCAGAGGAAAAAGAACGGCTGTTCCGCGAGCAGTTGGTACCCCGCACAATTGCCTGGATTGACCAAGATATCCCGGTCATTGTCGGCCTGCTCGTGACCGAAGACTTCCGCCGTCTCACCCCCATGGATTGCCTTTGGCAAGCCCCCACCCCCTTGGAAGGCGCAAAAGGCCACGCGCTGCTCGTCATGGGTTACGACGACACTACGCAGGAGTTCGAACTGCTCAACTCCTACGGCACGGGCTGGGGCTGCGGGGGTGTGCTACGCATCAGTTATGCCGATTATTCCCGTGTGGTGCAAGAGGGGTATGTGTTGCAGTTTGATTTTGATAGAGGGGTGGATGTGGAGTGCGCGGGCGGGCGTCATTGAGCGTCATTATACCCAGGTTTACTAAACCTTTGAGGTTTAGTAAACCTTTGAACATACTCATCCTCAACCTTTTTGTCATGAAATTTTTTGCCAAAGCACTGACACTTTTTTGCTTGCTGGGGTGCGCTCGTGCGCAGGGACAAGAATGCCTTCGACTGCTGGATTCATTGAACGCATTGATCGACCGGGGTGAATTTCAGAAAGTTGAAGCAATGGAAGGACATCTTGATACCCTTTGCTTGAGGGAAGTGGGTGACCGTGATTCCTTATATGGTGATGTGCAAGCAGCTCATGGGGTAGTTCTTATGGTAAAGGGTAAGTCTGCGGATGCATTGGCTTTCTTTCGGCGGGCTAAAGAAATCAGTTTGCGCACGAGAGGACTCTACGAAAAAAGCACCGGGTCGATTTACTCAGCCGAGGGATTTGCGTTTGCTCAAACGGGGCAAACCATAAAAGCATTGGCGGCTTTGGACACCTCGCTGCTGGTCAAAAAGTATCTTGGGGATTCCAGTGCAGCTTTGGGTGCAGCTTATGCGACCCGAGGTCAGATACTCCTTTTGTCAGGAAGGTATAAAGACGCAAAAACCGACCTTATGCTTTCGATCCAAAATGCCAAAGCCAATCATTTGGATTCAGCCAGTTACCAGTATCTCGTCCGAGTAAGTTCGTTAGGCTTGATTCTGACTTATTTAGGCGAGAACCGAGAAGCCACACCTATTTTAGAAAAAGGTGCACAAATATCCATTGCTTTGTTTGGAGAAGAAAATATGACCAGCATAACCTTGCTTGGCAACCTTGCTCAGAATTATCTACTTATAGAAGAACTGGATAATGCCCAAATAAATGCTCAAAAAGCTTTAGGTCTCGCCCAAAAGGTTATGCCTGAGCATCCGCGTACCAATCAGATTCGGAGCACCTGTGGCGTTGTTTTCTTGAAGCAAGGCCGTTATTCTGAGGCATTGAACCTGCTTTTGGAGGCAAAAACCATCGAAGACAAACAGCACAGACTTACTCCTGCAGATTATGCAACATTGCTGCACAACATAGGCAGCGTATACTTCGGAATATACGATTTACCCAATGCCTTGACTTATATGACAGATGCCCGTGAAAGTATGGCTATAGCTTTAGGCACAGACAACTTACGATACGCGATGCTAAACACCAACCTCGCAGCCTGCCATTTCCAAATGGGAAACACCCAACTTGCCAAAAGTTTGGCAGAGGAGTCTTTTGCTTTGGTTGAATCGTTTGGCGAGTCTTTCCCTGATTATGAAAATTTTTTATCCCACTTGGCTCTTTCCTCTGAAGGAAACGAAGGCTTGTTATTCCGATTGAGCCAAATAAAAGATATTGTCGGTAAAAAATTTGGAGAAAAAAGTGCTCCGTTTGGTATTTCTTTGGCAACCTACGCTAGCTGTCTGGGTAACCTTAGTCGTGAAAATGAGGCCATTCCTTTGCTTGAACAAGCCGAGGAAATCATTCGCAATGCCAAAAGCGAGCAGACGAAAGCCTACCTTGATGTATTGAGCAACCTCGCCACTTGTCACGAGCGACTTGGTAACAAAAAACAATCGCTCTCTTTTTTTAAAAAAGCAATTGAACTGGCTGAGAAGAATATGGGGCATGAAAACGCCAACTATTCCTTCCTGCTCCAAGGAGCAGCTGGTGTGGAAGAACGTTGGGGAAACCCCCGCTCCGCTTTCGCCCATTACCTTGCTGCCGACACCCTCTATCGCCGCATCTTCGCCCGCAACTTCGCCGTCCTCTCCGATGCTGGTCGCGAAGCATTCCTCGCTGACATTCACCCCCAACTCGACCACTGGCACTCTTTTGCCTGGCGGCACGCTGCAAATTTTCCCGAAATCCCCGGCCTACTTTTTGACGACCAACTTTCACAAAAAGGTCAACTTCTCTACTCTGCCCGTTCTGTACTTGCCTCGCTGAGGGACGATACCACCCTGGCCGGCCAAATGACTCGTTGGCTTAGTGATCGCCAGTCATTAGATTTTCAACGCATTTTAGTGGCAAAAAATGATCCAAAGGCTCAATACACCACTTTTGAATTAGACAGCTTTGCTCGCGCTATCGATTTCACTGAAGCGCATTTAACCCAAAAATCAAAAGCCTTCGCTGCTGCCACCCAGCCCGTTGGTTGGCGCAAGGTGCAAGCTCGGCTTGGTGCAAATGAAGCAGTGGTCGAGTTTTTTCATTTCAACTACAGCAAACCTGACAGTCAGACAGACAGCATTCTTTATGGTGCACTCGTGCTACGAAAGCGGGATAAAGCCCCCCACTTTGTCCCACTTTTTGAGGAAAAACAACTCCTGGCTGTGATCAACAAAAAAGGCATTGGTGAATCGGAATGGCTGAAAAGACTGTACCCCGCCCATTCTGAAGAATCATCAAAATTGTACCGTCTCGTTTGGCAGCCGCTCGAAAAAGAACTTGCGAATGTGAAGCG
>JANMME010000171.1:0-6932 GCA_031373015.1 Saprospiraceae bacterium | reverse complement strand
AAAAACAACCGGGGGGGGGTTTTTGGGTTGTGGGGCGGCTCCCCCGCCCCGGCGCTGGGCGCCGCTCTGGGGTGTGGGGGGGGGGTTAATTCAACCCCCCCCGACACTTTGTTCCCGCTGCTTTACCCGCGCGCTGGTTTGCTGTAGTTGCTCCCGCAACTGCTTCTTGATCAGCGGTTTCTGTTCCACCAGTTTTTCAATTTTGGCTGCCGCCGCACTGCTGCCAGCACTTTCAAGCGCGGGAAGCACCTGGCGCACCTGATCGGCAGTAGTGGCCGCCTCCACTTTCCGGGTGATGGCATCTTCAAGGCCCAGACGGGCTTTTGCCATCTCTTCGGGCTTGACCGCTACCGCCTGGGCAATTTCGTTGAGCCGCTCCTGCTGGGGGAAGTCGCGGAGATAGGCGGCTACCTTGGTCGCAGTGGGCTGCACTTGCACGGAAGTGACGTAGGCGTTTTCGAGTGCTACGAGGTTTTCGGCGCGGTTTTCAGCGCGGGCTTCCACGGCTTGTTTCAGTTCCGAAAGCCGCTCGCTTTCGGGGAATTGGGCCACGAACTGGCGGATTTTCAGCACATTGGGTTGATTTACAATGCTTTCCACCGCCTTTTTTTCGTGGGTTTCAATTTTTTGCAGCACCGCCAGTCGGTATTTGCCATCTGTGCCAAACTCCCGTTGGTACACCCGCAGGTCGCTGAGGGAATCGGTCTTGTCGGCCTTGCGGAAATAGGCTTTGTCGAGGTAAGGACGGGCAGCAGGGTCATTCTGATATTCCTGAATGAAGCCATCCAAGGGAGCAGTGTCTCCGCTCAGGCTGGTTTGCAGCGTGGCGAGAAAGAGTTCGCGGTCGAGTTTGGGTGAAACCGCCCAGGTCGCTGCCGGGGCCAATATGATAAAGGCGAGGAAAAGGGCCAGAGCACGGAGGCTGCGGTTGGAGGATTGTTTACCCGCCGTAGCCTCGGCGGAGGAGGGGGCAGGGGGGGGTGAATCAATGCTTTTTGAATAATTGATTTCGAAATCGCCCTGTGAGGTTAAAGTGCTGTGGAAGGCAAAGGTTTGGCCGCTGGGTTTGAAGTCGGAGGATGGGGGCTCGCTTGGAGCGCTGCCCGCCTTCGCCGAGGCTTCGGCGGGTGAAGCGGAGGCTGGTAAATCATCCGTAACAACCGTCACCATTTCCATCACCGACACATCCCGAAGGATCGGCTCGGCATGTCCCGGCACAATTTCCATGATGGAAACTTTGACAAGCAGTTCGTGCACGCCCGCGCGCAAGGGCGTGACGCTAAAATTCCACTCGGTATAGCCCGAGTCGCGCACGAGTTGGTTGGGTGCATTGAGTGCCGTGATTTGAAACACACCTCCCTCTGTATCAACGAGCTCGGCGCGCATCACATCGGAGATTTCGACACGCGATTTCACTTGTACATCGCTGTCCAGCATGATGTTTTCCAAAATCGCGTCTTCGTCCACGGCCACGCGGATGGTACAGCGCACGGGCCTTTGGATCGGCATGATGTGCGGCACACGGTAGAGGACGTTGCCTAATTTGGCGTTTTTGTTGGCGCCCTCCTTCGCCAAGGCTACGGCGGGTAAAGCGGGCAAAAAACTTTCTTCCGTCAACCCGGCGATCAGGTCAAAAATATCAGCCGAAACCTGATCCACACGGCGCTGATATTCCTCCGAAGAAATGGTATTGCGGTACCGCTCCTTGTTGGCCGCATTGAGCCGCGCAATCAGGGCAGATACGATGCGTTGGGTTTCAGAGCCCTCGGGAAGCAGGGCGAGGAGCGCGTTGAGCGCCTCCGGGAGTTGGTTTTCCCGGATCTGCGCTTCGAGGTTCTGGCGAAGTTCGGCAAGCGGTTGGGTGAGCGGCATGATTGTTTGGTTTGGGTTGAATAAACCGACGAGAAATGGGGAGCAAGATTTGCAAGGGCAAATGTATCATATTCGCACAAAAGTCCAGCGTACATTAGCCCCAACAAACTGCTCCGCCTTTTTTCATGAAAAAATTGCTCAAACCTCTTTCGCTCACGCTACTGACGCATTGCCTTGCATTGTCTCTATCCGCACAAGTCCTACTCACCGAAATAGCCCCCACCAGCACCGGCCAAATCCAGGACGAAGACGGCGACCGACCCGACTGGATCGAAATTCGGAATGGAGGCACTCAGACCGCCAACTTCCTCGGTTGGGGCCTCAGCGACGGCTCAAAAGCCTCGCGATGGCTGTTGCCCGATCTGAGCCTCGACCCCGGCCAACGACTTCTGGTATTTGCTTCTGGTAAAAACCGCGGCTCCGTCACGCCTCCCGCTGGCAGTGTGCACCACTGGGAAACCGCCCTTAACGAAGGAGACATTTGGCATTACCAGATCGGTACCAGCAACCCGCCTGCCGATTGGAACACGCTTGGTTTCAACGACTCGGCCTGGCCCAGCGGCCCTGGCGGTTTTGGTTATGGCGACGGCGATGATGCTACCACTTTACCAGCCGGAACGCTCTCGGTTTATTACCGCCAGACTTTCAACATCGCTGATTTGGGTGAAATTGTGCGGGCCATACTAAGCATGGATTACGACGACGGCTTCATAGCCTACCTCAACGGGCAGGAAATTGCGCGTAGCAGTACCGTGAGCGGGCAGCCCAATTGGAACACGCTGGCGAGCGATCACGAAGCTACTTTTTATAACGCCTCGGCGTTACCCGAGGCTTTCACCATGAATCAAACCGCACTCGCTGCAGTGCTTCAGCCCGGCCAGAATGTGTTGGCTGTCGAATTACATAATACTAGCCCTAATTCCAGCGACCTTTCAGGGCGTACCTGGTTGCATTTCGGCATCGGGTCGAACGCGCAATTTTTTGGCCCAACACCTCCGTGGTTCAATCCGGGCGGCGGTTTCAGCGGCAATTTGCACACCGATTTCAAGATCAATTTCTCTGATAAGATCAAACTCTACGACGAGGCAGGAAATTTGGTGGACTCCGTTTCGATGGTAGAACTCCAACCCGGCCACTCCTTCATGCGCCTCAATGATGATGGCGACTGGTGTACGACCACTACGCCCACGCCCAACGCCGCCAATGGTTTTGATTGTCAGAATGGCTACTCCACCGCCCCGGTCTTTGACCTCGCGGCAGGTTTTTATGCAGGAAACCAAAACATAGGTATCACGGGCGGGGGCGAGATCCGTTACACCAGCGATGGAAGCGAGCCGGACGGAAACTCCCCGTTATACAACGCACCCATTTTGGTATCGCAAAACACAGTGCTACGCGCCCGGCGATTCGAGCCTTTCAAACTTCCCAGTGCCGTAACGACCGCCACCTATTTCATCAACGAGAGCGTGACGCTCCCGGTGGTTTCAGTTACGATCCCGCCGCAAGATTTTTCCGAGGTTTACGACAACCATTCCCGCAAAGGCATGGTAACGGTGCAATATTTTGACAAAAACAAACAGCAACAATTCGAGGGAGAATTTGCGGGCTACGTGGTGGGAAACTGGTCGGTGGATTTCCCGCAAAAAAGCCTTCAGTTTGACGCCGATGAAGATTACGGCTCGCTCGGCGAAATCGAGTACCCCATTTTTTCGCCCGACAAACCCATTCAAAAATACCACTCGTTCCGCATCCGAAATGAAGACGACGATTGGGTGCAGGCGCGTATGCGCGACCGGATCGTGAACGAATTGGCAGCGCCTACCTACTCAGGTCGAGCTGCTTATCAAAACGTCATCGGGTTCATCAACGGCCAATATTGGGGTCATTACGTGGCCCGCGAACGCCTGGACAATTACTTCGTACGCGACAATTATGGCGCCGACCCCGACTCCGTGAATATGGTAAAAACCTATTACAACCTGGCTACCGGAGGAACGGAGGACGTAGCCGAAACGGGCACACTCGACGACTTTCTCACCATGTCAGACTTCATCGTCAACCATGACATGACCGATGCCGACAACTTCCGGAAAGCATCACAATTACTTGATTTAGAAAACTTTACCGACTATATTAACACGGAAGTATTTGTTGCAAGCACCGACTGGCTACAGGATTTTTACAATAATATACGCTTGTTTAAGGTCAGCAAAAATGCCCCTTGGAAGTTCGTCCTTTGGGATGTGTCTTATTCCTCCGGCAACGCATCCGGCTGTGTTAGCTGCGACGTGTTAGGGACCACACTCGGAAATAATTCGCGCTATGGGAAAATGTTGCGCAGCCTCCTCGACAACCCGGCATATCACCGCTATTTCATCAATCGCTTTGCCGATTTGATGAATACCTCTTTTTTGCCCGCCCGTGCCCTCAACCTCATCAATACCAACGCCACAGAATTGGGGCCTGAAATAGACCGTCACAACCAGCGCTGGGGCACGGGGGACTTCAATAGTTGGAGCAATTCGGTGCAGGTGTTGCGTGATTTCTACGTAGGACGACCTGCCAACCAGCGCCAGCATATCATTGACAATTTCCAACTGGACCAAGAAGTAAACATCACCTTACAGGCCAACCCTCCCGGGGCTGGCACGATCAAAATCTCGACCGTAGTGCCAACGAGCCTGCCTTGGACGGGCATTTATTTCCACGGAAACCCTGTGACGGTGACGGCGATTCCGAACCCGGGTTATGTGTTCGCGAACTGGTCGGCAAACTCAAACATCGGCAATTTGACCGCACAAAGTTTTGATGCCGACGTGCCCCAGAATACCACTTTCACTGCAAATTTTAGCGGTGCAACACAAGCCATTTCCTTGAAAATCACTGAGATAAACTACAATGCTGATCCTACGCGCAATTCTGGCGATTGGCTGGAATTACAAAACGGAGGCACAACAGCACTTGACCTTTCAGACTTTACGCTGCGCGACAAGGACTGGTTTCACCGATTTACTTTGCCGACCGGAACGACCTTGACGGCGAACGGCTATTTGGTTTTGGCAGAAAACGTTCCTCAATTTTCAGCTGAATACCCGATGGTGGCCAATCTGCTGAACACACCCCTGCCCTTTCACCTTGACAATGATGGCGACGAGCTGCACCTTTTTGACCGCAACGGTATCGAACTGGAAAATGCGGCTTACGACGATGTAAAACCATGGCCTTGTACTCCCGATGGTTTTGGCGGAACGCTGGAGCGCCGCAATGCTAATACCGATCCAAGTTTGCCCGAATCATGGTTCGATGGCTGCACAGGCGGCTCGCCAGGTGTAGCATACGCGCCGTGTGAATACACCCCGGCCATTACAGAAATCAACTACAACTCTGCTCCAGACACCGACGCAGGAGATTGGCTGGAACTGTTCAATCCGGCTGCCTTTACTATTGACCTAGAGGGATGGCAGATTCAGGATGGTAATGGGAATTCGTACACCGTACCAGCAGGAATAAGCCTTCCTCCGGGCAGTTACCATGTTTTTTATCAGGATGCGATGAAATTCGCCAGCCAATTCGCAACCGTAACAAACGCTTCAGGGCCTTTAGGATTTGGACTGAACGGCAATGGGGATATGCTGCGGGTATTCGCACCCGATGGCCGGATTTACCTTAGCGTCTGCTTCAACGATGCGGCGCCTTGGCCAAACGGAGCAGATGGTGAAGGCTACACACTGGAAAGCCAGTTTGACAACCCCAACCCAAACGATGCGGCGAATTGGTTTACAGGTTGCTTGGGCGGTTCTCCCGGTCAGGCATTTGATCCAAATTGCGGAAACGTTGGAACAGAGGAACGGCCGGCCGACCTCAACACACTCCGAGTGTGGCCTAACCCAGCGAATGAGATGGTATATTTCCAGTTTGATATGAGTGGTTCGGCCACGATCTCACTATTGAACGTTCTGGGCCTGCGTGTGATGGTTCAAGAAAGCACAAATGGGCAGGGTTATTTTGAGGTAAAAAACTTGCCGCGCGGGGTCTATATGGTGGAAGCACGGTCGAAGAAGGGAACTGCTTTTCTTCAAAAAGTACTGGTAGAGTGAATTTTACCCGCCTCAGTTCATTCCCAAACCTGCTGTTTCCGAAAAGCCACTCCCCGAAAAAAAGCCACAGGCGCTCCATCCTGCTTCACAACGGTGATGGCATAATTAGAAATGGACTTCCCGAGGTTTTCTTCCCGTGCTTCGGCTGTGAGCACGTCGCCGGCAAACACTGGGGCAATGTGCTCCACCGTGCAATGGATGGATACCGTGTGCCGCCCGCGCGAGTTGCAGGCAAAAGCGAAGGCGCTATCCGCCAGAGAAAAGGTGATGCCACCATGCGCCACGCCAAAGCCGTTGAGCATTTCCGCACGAACGGTCATGCGCAAAGTGCAGGTGCCCTCGCCTACCGACACGAGTTCCGCGCCCAGCCATTTGCTGAACGGGTCGTTGTCGTACATTTTGTGGAAAATTTCGAGTGACGACATAGGGCAAAAGTAAACCGCCGAGCTTCAAGTTTGAAACTCGGCGGTTGTGGAAAAATCATTTGAACAAAGCTTACCCAATGGTAATCTCCACCACTTCAAATTCCATAGAGCCTCCAGGAGTAATTACCTTGGCAACCTCTCCCCTGAGCTTGCCAAGTAGCCCTTTGCCGATTGGAGAGGTGACCGATATTTTCATCAGCTTCGCGTCGGCTTCTGTTTCCGATACGAGTTTGTAGGTCATTTCTTTGCCTGTTTTGAGGTTTTTTATAGTGACGTTGGAAAGAATCGCCACTTTGGAATCGTCTAACAGGCTTTCGTCAATGATCCGCGCATTGGAGAGCACTGTTTCCATTTCATTAATTTTTGCTTCCAGAAGCCCTTGAGCGTCCTTGGCTGCGTCGTATTCGGCGTTTTCGGAAAGATCACCTTGTGCACGAGCTTCGGCGATGGCACGAGCTGCCTCTTGCCGTCCGGTAGTCTTGAGCTCCTCCAGATCTGTTTTCAGCTTGTCGTAGCCTCCCTGTGTCAGGTATGTGTA
>JANMME010000106.1:0-2858 GCA_031373015.1 Saprospiraceae bacterium | reverse complement strand
ATTTGAATGAAAGTTCGCAAAGGTAACACCCCTATCTTCGCCTTTAAACCGCTCGCAGTCAAAACGATATGCAAACCCGGCAACACCTCTTTCTCCTTGGTTTTATGGGCTGTGGCAAAACCCACTGGGGGCGTATTTTGGCTGAAAAGCTAAAGCGGCCTTTCCTTGATCTTGACGGTTTGATCACGACCCAATCCGGAAAAAGTATCTCCGAAATATTTGTCGAAAAAGGCGAGCCTGATTTTCGCATTCTGGAGCGCGATGCCTTGCACTCGATTTCAATTTTTCCTCCTTCGGTGGTAGCAACAGGCGGAGGGACGCCTTGTTTTTTTGACAATATGGACTGGATGAACGAGAACGGGACGACTGTTTACTTGAACACGCCCCCTACCCTATTGGCAGAACGTTTGCGACTCGAAAAGGACTTTCGCCCACTGCTTTCCGGGGTGAAAGAGGTTGATCTTCAAGATTTTATCGTTAAAAAATTACAAGAACGGGAAGCATTTTATCATCTGTCAAAAATAATTCTTGAGCAAACAGAGGACGAGATAGCATTTAGGAAGCGGCTCGAAATTGCAATCCTCAATGTTTAAGCCAAACCAATCTTTCCTTCCGCTCCAGAAACCAACTTCCCCTCATCCAGCAAATAATTCAACACCTGCGCCACCACATCTTGCCGTTTTAGCGCAAAGGCTTTAAGGATTTCTGCAAGCGGAAGCGGCTCGTGGCGAAGTACTTCGCGGATTTTTTTCTCGTAACTTTCAAAGGTAGAAGCGGGCAATTCAACTTTATGCCGCCCGGTGCATTCATCGCAGATGCCACAGGGCTTGCTGTCGGGCTCGCCAAAATAGGCCAGCAACTGTTGGCTGCGGCATTGGCGCGTTTCGGCAAATTGGATGGCCCGATCTACCCGCTCCTCGGCGCGTTGTTTGCGGAGATTGAACTTTTGTTGGTCAATCGTGAGGTTTTCGGCGGCCACGCGCTCGCGGGTGAAGGTCAGTTGCGGTTTTTCCTTGCGCGGTTCGTAGAGCAGAACCCCTTCATTTTGAGCCGTTTGCAGCACTTGTTGTACTACTTCTGCGGGGAGTTTGGCGTATTTGGCCACCACCATTTCGCTGATGTCAACAAAGTCCGACTGCATCCCCGGATATGCACGGAGCAGCGTTTTCAGAACCGTATCGGCTTGTTTGTTGCGAAGTTGATAATTGTAAAGTTCTTCGCGTGTAGCAGTGACATGCGCCCGGGCAGGTGAAGCCGAAGCATCGCTTATAAAAATCCAGCCCTCCAGTTCGAGCAAGCGCAAGGCGGAATGCGTGGGCGCATGGTCAAGTTTGAAAACATGACAAAAGCTGGAGAGATCGAAATCAAAACTCTCGCCCAATCCCGCACCGATGGCGAGTTGGGTGTGGCTGCCCAATGCCTGATACACTTTGCGCACAAAATCCATCGCCGGGAAAGCCGATTGCAAATGAAAGCGCAGTGCAGCCCCATCCCCCGGAGCATAAAGCAGGGTGGCGTAGGATTTCTTCCCGTCGCGACCCGCTCGTCCGGCTTCTTGGAAATATCCTTCCAGCGTATCGGGCAGGTGGAGGTGCACCACAATCCGCACATCAGGTTTGTCAATGCCCATTCCGAACGCATTGGTACTCACGATGATGCGCGTTTTTCCGGCCACCCAGGCCTCTTGTTTGGCGCTGCGTTCTTCGCCCGGCAAGCCTGCGTGGTAAAAGTCGGCGTTGATTTTATTTTGGATCAAAAAATGGGCAATTTCTTTGGTTTCGCCCCGGCTTCTGGCGTACACGATCCCGGTACCCGGCACACGGCGCAAGATGTCTATCAATTTTTCTCGCTTCTTGTCTTCATACAAAACGGAATAGGATAGATTGCTGCGCACAAAACTTTGGCGAAAAACATTCGGCGCATGGAAGCCCAGTTTCTCCTGAATATCCACCAAAACTTCAGCGGTCGCCGTGGCGGTGAGCGCCAACACGGGGACTTTGGGAATCAACTTTCGAAGGTCCGTGATTTGCAGATACGGTGGCCTGAAATCGTATCCCCATTGGCTGATACAGTGGGCCTCGTCCACCGCTAAAAGATTGACGTTCATTCGTTTGATCCGCTCACGGGCCATGGGCGTTTGCAAACGTTCCGGGCTGACGTACAGGAATTTATATTGGCCATTGCAGGCATTTTCAAAGATGATGTCTATTTGCCGATAGCTCATCCCGGAGAAAATGGCCGCCGCCGGAATGCCCCTTCGATCAAGGTTGTGAACCTGATCCTTCATCAATGCAATAAGCGGCGAAATCACAAGGCAAATACCCTCTTTACACAATGCCGGCACCTGAAAACAAATGGATTTCCCCCCTCCCGTAGGCAGCAGCGCGAGGGTGTCGCGCCCATCCAATGTCGAGCGCACGATGTCTTCCTGCAAAGGCCGGAAGGTTTGATAGCCCCAGTATTTTTGAAGGATTTCGAGTGGAGTAATCGGCTGTTTCATGGAAAGACAGGAAGAGGAACTTGATTACCTATTCTGCCATTTGCGGACTTCTGTCTCCAGAGATTCCAAAAAGATTTTAATCTCTCCGGTTTGTCGTTCGGCTTCTTTTTGGGCAATTTTACGCATCGTGTCTAAATGGGGCCGGCGGAGGTTTGTTTCACAAAAATTGAAAAATTTGTTTTTGATAATATTGGTTGGTTTATCCGTTGCACTGGCATAAAGGTTGTTTGCCATTTGAATTTGTCGAATCAAATCATCTTCGGATATGCCCAGTAGTGTAGCGTATTCCGATGAGTATTTCTGGAGGATACCCCAAGCCCAATCTTCTGGTATTTGACCGGGAATGAATAAAGGTTGA
>JANMME010000104.1:0-2338 GCA_031373015.1 Saprospiraceae bacterium | reverse complement strand
TTGTCAACTCTTTTACCTTCAATTTGCGAAATTCCTCGCTGAACGTCCGATTGTATTTCGTCTCGACTTGAAACTTTTTGTCTCGCTTTTTTGCCATTTTTGATTGACGTTTTTTGTCAACCTATTTTAGGCACACACAATTTTGGCGCTGGGCATAGGGAAATGCCAAGCCCAGCGCCAAAATCGTAAATCGTAAATCCAAAATCGTAATTCCCTAATCCTTCCCTTCGCGTAAGTAACTTGGCGTTTATTTGCGCCTCCAAATCAAGACTTATGTTCCGAAACTCGATTGCGATTTTAATTATCTTATTTTTTGCCAATACCGTATTCGCTCAGCCTGGTCATTCGACTTACCGCGACACTTTTTGCGATAACCAAACCATCCTTGTTGTCAGCCAGTTTTTTAATGCGAGTCAGCCGACAGGGACCGTCATCCTGCCCGGGGCGGCAGTTGGCGGCATTGACAGTGTTATCCATGTCGAACTGACCTTCAATTCGGCCATGGAAGCCACGCTCAACCAAACGCTTTGCGAAGGCGACACGCTTTGGGTGAACGGCAAGGCCTACCACGCCGGGTTCTTTATCGGCGAAGAATTTATCGAGAGCGGGTCGGTCAATGGTTGCGACAGTATCATCCATGTCAAGCTGAAATTCCGAAAGGCTGTCTATGATTTCCAGCAAGTTATATGCGAAGGCGATTCGATCATGGTGAATGGGCACGTCTATAATGCCTTTCACCGGGAAGGCACGGAGGTGATTCCCAATGGGGCCTGCGACAGCATCATACAAGTGAAGCTTATCCCCTTGGCTATTCCATTCTCAGTGTTGAACGACACCCTTTGCCCGGGCGGGTCAGTCGTGATCAATGGCAAAACCTACGATGATAAAAACCGCGTCGGCTACGAACTGCTGGACAATGCGGGAAGCAACGGCTGTGATTCGCTGTTAGAAATACATATCACCTTCCGCGAACTATGGGTCTATATCGGTGAAGACACCGAAATCATCAAGGGAGACGAGATCTGTATCCAGGAACAATTCGGCATGAACCCGGTGAGCCTCGTGTGGTCGCCCACACCGCCTTGCCCGGATTCGAGTTGCCTCACCCAATGCATCGTCCCGCTGCAATCACTTTCTTTTTCAATAACTGCCACAGATTCAACGGGTTGTGTGCTCAAGGATGACATCCGCATCCGGGTTTCCAACAAAAATCGGGTTTATGCGCCCACGGTTTTTAATCCCGATGCGAATTTCCCCAACAACCGTTTCTTTCTCGGCGGCGATCATGGGGTGAGCCTCATTCGGCGTCTTTTTATCGCCGACCGCTGGGGTGAGCTGCTTTTCGATGTGAAAGATATCTTGCCCAATTATCCCGACAATGGCTGGGACGGCACCTATCGCGGACAAGTGATGCACCCGGGCGCCTATATGTTCTGGGCGGAACTGGAAAGGATTGATGGGACTACGTTTGTGGAGACAGGGTCGTTTAGCCTAGTGCGTTGAGATTTGGGGGATTGGGTTGTAAAGATTGAGCGTTTTCAAAATGGAGTCAAGTTGTGGTCATTGCGCCCATGCACAACGTTACTCTGCCTGCCGTGCCTTACTTTGAACGAAAATACCAGATTTCCCACTACCCGAGTGTCATCCTGCCTGCCGAGCCTTACTTTGAACAAAAACAACAGATTTTCCACTACCCGAGTGTCATCCCGAACGCAGTGAGGGATCTGCGCAAGGGCGAAGAATGCGCTTCCAAACCTCCTTTTGACATATTGTTTTCTGGGCCAAGGCCTGGTAAATATCCATTTGGCTTGGTTTAGTACATAAGTTTGGGCAGATCCCTCACTGCGTTCGGGATGACACTCGGGGAGTGCATAATTTGTTGAAAAGCAAATGATTATGCACTCAAGGGATAGGCGGGATTGGGCCAGTCGCTCACCGGTTTCATGTCTTCGGGCAATCCTTGCAAGCCAACAAACAGTTTGTGAAAACGCCAGCCACAGGGCGAGATAATGATCGGCACGATACGGGTATGCCCGTCACGCAGTCGGTCTACGGCGGTTTCAAGCTCTTCCCCTTCAATAAATTCTGAGTTGAGGCAGTTCACGCTGACCAGCACCAGCACGAGTTGGGATGCTTTCAGGTTGACTTTAATCTGTTTTTCCCAATCCTCTCCTGGCAGGATGTCGCCATCGTGCCATACGTCCAGATAGCGGACAAAAGTAATGTGGGGCGGTGAGAAATTGGGATATTAGGATATTTAACTAACCCAAGTTTTGACCTGCCTAAAATTATTTCTCCACGATTTGTCATGTCGTAACGAAGTGAAGACAACTACACA
>JANMME010000051.1:0-9615 GCA_031373015.1 Saprospiraceae bacterium | reverse complement strand
ACTGGGGCGAAAAATTTAATTTGTTGTAACGCCGAACTTCCCGAAAGTTTAAAACTTTCGGGAAGTTACATTTCGCGAAGACAGAACAAGATTTGGTGTAAAAATCGAAATTTTGCATCTTTCGACTTTTTGCACAACCCCCTGAACCACCGAACCTCTGAACCCATTTTTAATGCAAAAACTGCTCATTTTCCTTTTTCCCTTGCTTGCAGCCTCCTCGCAGCCCCAGGGGAAAATATACCTTCGCAACCCTTCATTTGAAGGTGCTCCGGGCACGGGCAAATGCCCCAAAGGTTGGCACTTTACCTATAAAGGAAGCACCCCTGATATCCTGCCAGGGGCTTGGGAAATCATGTTCCCCGCCCAAGAGGGGAAAACCTGCCTCGGCCTTGTCATCCGGGAAGACGGTACTCGTGAAGACATCACACAAACACTGGCCGAGCCGCTCGTGGGCGGGAAGTGCTACACATTCACGCTGTATCTTGCCCACGCTCCCAAATATGTGGGCTACAACAAACCAACCAGGCTGCGGGTTTTTGGCTTCTCGGAGATAGGTGGGAAGGGCGAACTTTTGGCCACCTCGCCGTTGATTGACCATGCAGATTGGCGGCAATACAAATTCGAACTTAGCCCATCTACCAATGCGACCCGGCTGCTCTTCGAGGTGGATTATGCGCCTGGGGTCTTTTTTAAATACAAGGGGAATATTTTACTCGACAACTGTTCGCCCCTTGAAAAGTGTGTGCGCGCATAGACAGTATTTACAGGATGATCAGGATTTATATGATTTAAAATCCTGCATTGTTACAGCACAGACTCCTGTAAATCTTGTAAATCCTGATCATCCTGTAAATACTGTCATTGAACACAAAAACACGATGCCCCTGAACCGATTCCTTTCTTTTTGCCTGAATTTCAAGATTTTAATCCTGTTTTTCTTTGTTCCCGTTGTGCTTGCGGCGCAAACGGATTCGCTTGTCGAACCCTTTGTTTTAATCGAAAAAATCACGATTGAAGGAAATAAAAAAACGAAAGGGGGCACCATCTTAAGGGAGTTGGAATTTGCCAAAGGCGACTCCATCCCTGCCGATGAGCTTCCCGCAGCTTTGGAGCGCAACCGCCTCCGCCTCATGAACCTTGGCATTTTTTCGGAAGCTGGCATCAGTGTATCCAATTGGAATGGCAAGGGCCGCGTCAGCTTGCTCATCCATGTCTCAGAAGGATGGTATGTATTTCCCGTACCGATTCTTTCGCTCTCCGACCGCAATTTCAACGTGTGGTGGAACGAATTTGACCATTCGTTTAAAAGGGTCAACTACGGACTCGATTGGAGTCAACTCAACCTCACTGGCCACGCAGATGCATTGAAAGCCAAAGCCCAATTCGGTTATACCAACCGCTACGAACTGGCTTACCGAAGTCCTGGCCTCAACCGCAACCGCACACTTGGGTTGGAAGCCAGCCTATCCTATAGCCGTGCGCACGAACTGTCGTACAAGACCACGGCCAACAAGCTGGAATTCTTGAAGGTGCGTGAAACCTGGCAATTCGAGCAGATTTTAGCTTCTGTGACGCTGATCTCACGCCCCAAACTTTTCCAAAGCCAATCTTTTACGCTCGAATATCGCGATAACCAAGTGGCCGACACCGTGGCGCATGTGTTGAACCCAGATTATTTTTTGAACGGTAATACACGTCAGCGCCATTTCAGTGCCGTGTATTCACTCTCGTTCGACTACCGCGATATTCGACCTTACCCCCTCAAAGGATGGCGCGCATTCGTTGAAATCAGAAAAAACGGCCTGCTGCCTTCCGATGACCTTCAACTCTTCCGCGCCTTTGCTCAATGGGACCAATATTTTTCATTTAATAAATGGCTGAGCCTGGAACTCGTGGGAAAACTTCGCACCAGTCTTCCTCGACGTCAGCCTCCTCAGAGCAACAACCAAGCCCTCGGCTATGGCGGCAATCTGGTGCGCGGGTACGATTATTATGTGGTGGACGGACTGGATTTCGGTTTGCTGCGCACGTCTTGGCATTTTCGGGTGTTCGAAGGCGAATTTCATTTGGGGCGTGTTATGCCCATAAAAGCTTACCGGAAGATGCCCATAAAAGTCTACTTGGCGCTCAACAACGACCTCGGTTGGGCCAAAGATCCCCATTATGCCGCAACCAACCCGCTCACCAATCGCCTGCTGTACGGCTATGGGCCAGGACTTGATTTTGTAATGTACTACGACAAGTCCATCCGCTGCGAATGGACTTGGAACGACTTGGGCGAGGGGGGCTTTTTTTTACGGATAAATACGGGACTATAATTCTATCTGAAACGCTACCCTTTCAGCGAACCCAATCCGGTAATATCCCGCACTTCCCGAAGTGTTTGCTGGGCTCGTTTGCGGGTTTCTGCGCTGGACTCATGGATTTGACTTTTCACATTTTTCTTGTCGGCCTGCAATTCAGCCATACGTTCGCGGAAAGGGTTGATGAGCTTGACTACGGCATTTGCCACGCTTTCTTTTAGGTCGCTGTAACGAAGTGCATTTGCCAGGTAGTCTGCCATAAGCGCATCATGGGCATCCATTTCCCTGCTGGCACGAAGGATCTCAAACAAATTTTTAACCCCTGGACTCATGCCCGCCCCGTCGGTAGCGGGGTCGGTGGCTACAGCTTCGCCTGTGTCGGTCACGGCTGATTTGATTTGTTTGCGAACGCGCTCTTCTTCGCCAAAAAGATTGATGTAGTGCTTTTCGCCGAGGCTTTTGCTCATCTTTTTGTTAGGGTCGGCAGGAGAAAGAATTTTTGGTGTTTCAGTATAAAGCGGGGCAGGGTGTACAAAATATTCCTTCCCAAATTGGTGGTTGAAACGCTGGGCAATGTTCCGAGAAAGTTCGAGATGTTGCTCTTGGTCTTTGCCAATTGGAACAAAATCAGCGTGATAGATCAAAATGTCGGCTGCCTGAAGCACCGGGTAGGCAAAAAGGCCAAGGCTCACAAAGGCATCTTTGTCAGTCTCGTGAAGTTGGTCTACTTTGTCCTTGAACTGTGTCATGCGCGTTAGTTCGCCATAGCTCGTAGTGCAACCAAGTATCCACGACAATTCAGCGTGTTCGGGTATCAGGCTCTGAATAAACAGGTTCTCAGGCTTAATGCCGCAAGCCAGAAGGTAAAAAACCATTTTCCAGGTGTTTTCTCTGAGCTGAACAGGATTATATGGCATGGTCATGGAGTGGTAGTCCACCACGCCGTATAGGCATTTGTAATCCTCTTGGAGGCGCACCCAGTTTTGCACTGCGCCAAAGTAATTGCCTAGATGAAGGTCGCCCGTGGGCTGTACGCAGGAGAGAACGTTTTTCATAACGTGAAGTATGCCGGAACTCTGTTCCGGTATAAGCCCCGGAACGGAGTTCCAGGGTACATTAAATAGAAGCAATAACAGAAATCTCGATGTTCACGAACTTAGGAAGTTCGGACACTTGCACCAGTTCGCGGGCTGGTGCGAATTCAGGTTTGAAATATTCTCCGTACACTACATTAATTCGGCCAAAAAGGTTCATGTCTTTCACAAACACGGTGGCTTTCAGCACTTTTTCGAGGCTGCTCCCAGCGGCTTCTACAATGGCCTTCAGGTTTTGGAGCACACGGTGCGTTTCGGCTTCGATGTTGTCCAGAACCAGTTCGCCGGTGGCGGGGTCTATGGCGATTTGGCCCGAGACGAAGAGCAAGCCATTGCTTGCAACAGCTTGATTGTAAGGCCCGATAGGCAGTGGAGCGGCGGGGGTGTTGACGAGTTGCTTCATGATGTTTTAAAAAATAGAAAAAGCCCCATGAATCCCGACCAGCGGGATTGGAGCCTCCTCATGCCTACTATAAAAAGAGGCGTGACTTATGCTTCAGCCTCGGCTCGGGCTTTGCCCGGAACCAGCACTTGACCACGGTAGTACAGGTCGCCTTCCACGGTATAAGCGTGGTGGAACATGTGAACTTCTCCCGTAGTCTTGCAGGTGCCAAGTGTAGGCATATCTGCGTGGTCGTGTGTGCGGCGAGCGCGCTTGCGGCGCTTGGAGTGCCGCCATTTTGGATTTGGCATGACGCTATTCCTTTGTTCTCCTACCTACCGGCAGGCGGGTTGTTTTTGAACTTTTAAAAGCTTTCAAACAACCTATTATGATTCAATTAATTATCGCTATTCAAATCACGGAGACTATCCCAGACTGAACTGGTTTTGCCTTCATCCGTGTCAGATTTCAAATGTTTGAGCACTTCAAAATTGCAAGGCGGCTCAGCGTCATTCTCGCAATCGTAGGTGTTTGTGATGGGCAATGCAAGCACTACAAATTCGTAGAGATACTTTGCTACGTTGAACACCGGTGCATCCCGATGAAGGAAAATCACCTCGTCGTCCAGCTCCATGTCTTCTTCGCCAAATTTCACGATCAACTGTCGTTCATCTTCGAGCGGCAGATCAATCATGGCCGTGCATCGGTCGCATTCCGCTTTTACGAAACCTTCGAGGGTAAAATCGAAGAGCATCATATCAGGCCGTTTGTCCAGTTCGAGTTCAAAAAGAACTTTGCCCTCTTGCACAGGCGAATCCTCGAACTGAGCGAAAAACGCGCTGTCAACCTCAAATTTGAAATGATGTACTCCTGTTTTTAACCCTTGAATGGGTAAAGAGTACGCAACAAAAGCGTCCATTGACTTGGCAGTTTTTCAAAACGGGCGGCAAAAGTAGAAACTCTTCTCTTTTTGGCAAAGGAAAGTTGAAAAGTATTTCGGGTGGGGGCGAAAAAATGTGTGTCGAGGTTTCAAGTTCGGCTTTGGACGGGAGGAAAACTAGAGTAGTTTTTGGGAATGGAATTTTGAAAAGAGTAATTATGTTCTACAACTTTATGTCTGTGAATACTTTATGAACCGCTATGCAATACAAGATCAATTCTGAAGAAGAATACCGCCAGATCAAGGGGAAAATAGAGACCTATCTAGAAACTGCGACCCATGGCGGAGGCTTTCAAAGCTTGAATTCCACAGAACAGGATGAGTTACGCCATTTGTCTCTACTTGCCGAGGCTTGGGAAGATGGGATTCCGATTATTCCCATCCGAAAACCTGAAACTACAGTAGAATCTTGATTAAGCAAATTCTTCAAACAATGTTGGTTCAAATTTAGGTTGTAAAACTGCTTCGACACTTTCGACTACGTTGTCATAAAACTGCTTTTGGATTTCTACTGCAAGTTTATAAGCAAAAAGTGGTGGTACCGCATTGCCTACTTGTGTGAATTGTCTTGCTATTGCTCCTGTAAAAACATACCAGTCTGGAAAGGTTTGCAACCTTGCACATTCACGGACGGAAATGGTTCGAGGGATGAATGGGTGTAGATGGGAACGTCCGCCCCCTTTTGTCCCTCCAGCAATGACTGTTTTTGACGGTTTAGCTGGGTTCAAGCGGTCAACACGCCCCAGTTTATCTCTTTTGCCATAAGACAGTTGAACGTACCTTAGCAATGACTCGGGTTTGTGAACTCGGATTTCATGATTTGGAACTCCATTTAGGTCTTTTTTAAACACTTCTGCACAAGGAACGTGCTGCCTGTTTTTGGATGGAAATCTAAAAGTGTGACCAGTTCTACTGCCCACTACCACAAAACGGTTGCGATGCTGAGGAACTCCAAAATCAGCTAAATCAAAAACTTGTGGTTTAGAAACGGAGTAACCTGCGTTTATCAAGGTGTCCAGCGCACGTCTAACTTGTAGCCCTTTGTCCAAATCCATGAAACCAGCCACATTTTCGATGATGAATACTCGCGGACGAAATTCAAGTATAAACCACAAGTAGTCAGTCAGCAAATTGCCATATTCCTCATGCTCAAATCCAATTCGCTTGAAGTTTTCCCCACCCTTAGAGAATCGCTGGTTAGATGCAATACTAAATGGTTGGCAAGGTGGCCCGCCATGAAAAACACCTTCAAAGGGCTGTTTTATTTCTAATTTTTCTCTTAAAATTTGGGCAATTGAAGTCCTGTCGCGTACATCCCCACTATAATTGGGTGGTCCGACAACCAATTTTCGAGGGAAATTATGCCTAAGTGTCTCGCAAAAAACCTGATTTATTTCGATAGAAGCAAGGTTCTCGTAACCGGCACAATGAAATCCGACATCGAAGCCCCCAGCCCCTGCAAAAAAACTCACCGCTGGGATATTATTGGCGACTCGTAATTTATCGTCCATCCATTCGTAAGCGACAGACGGTATTGGTAATTCTGGATTACTAGTGTAGCATAGATCCTCAGATGCCATCCTATGCTTTGCGAGTTCATCGGAAAGTGAAAGTGAATTGGACACACATTTCTCCAATAGAGAAATCTGCTCTCTGGCCGATATTTTAGGCTGTGTACTTTTCATACTACAATTTTGAATTTTGCTTCTTTGTAGACTTCTCTAGCCTCTACTTTGTTGGAAAAATCAGTAACCTGATTGCCATTCAACCATGCCTTGTAATACACATGGATACTTCTATGGCAATTGGGGCAGAGTGGCACAATATCGTTCAAAGAAGTCCCCGAATTTACTAAGGCAATTCCTGACGATAGCGGCAGTAAGTGGTGGATTTCCAACAAATTATCCGTCCAAGGGTATTTGATTCTCGGCAATAATTCACACATATCACATTGGATGGTACGTTGCTGCTTAAAAAATATTCTCCGAAGCAAAGGACTTCTTTCAATTTTCAAATGCGTGATTCGGGTACGTTGCCCTTCCGTAAAAACCAAGTCGATAGGCGTTTCAAAACTTTGCCCTAAAACCAGAGGCTTGGGAACTGAGGTTAAACGTGTCATTAAGGCAAAATCTTCAGCGCGGTCCAAGATTGGCGGTATCATTGACAAATCAATATCTGTCAAAAATTGTCGTAAATCGAATGTCGTGTCAAAGTAAAGATTCTTGTTTGCCCATTTTAAAAAACTAAATTGACTAACCACCAATAACATTTCCCTCACTTGCCTTTCTTGATCGCCCTGTGGTTGAATTCCCGTAGTTTTCAGTGATCGGTAATATTCAGTGTTCTCTAGTCCAGTACAGGAATTGCCAATAATTTTTGAGAAAACCTCTTCAACCGAAACGGTGGGAAACGGATCGTTTTCGGCCTTGGCTAGCAAATATTTGAGCAATGCTACAAATGGGTAAATGATCGGTTCATTGCTATCAAAACTATCAAAAACGGGCGACGGGAACCTAAAGCGTTGAATCAAAATAGCCAAATATTCATCAACATCTCGAATTGATCCATCTGCCAATTTTCGCCCAATATCAGATACAAATAAATGCTTTCCGACCTTCATTGCTATAAGTGAGCATCCAAAAACTCGTCCATAATTTCTCCAAACCCTGTAATTCGTTGGTGAGAATGGTAGCCCTGTTTTCTCTTCCAAAAGTGTGCGTAATGGGTCTATTCCTTGGGGATTTATTTCAATGCCCTCAACTTCCACAAGGCATGATGCAATTGCCTTGAGGTTCTCGAAAATAAAATATTCCAATCTGCCTTGATCCCAACGCCACATAGGGTTCAATTTTTAGATGAATTTGGAAGCCTTTTTAGCAAAGGTAAAATACTTAAGAAGTTACCCCAACTCTCCCTTCAAAAACATCCCCGTCCAACTTCCCGCCACCTCCCTTACCTCCTCCGGCGTACCCTCCGCCACAATCCTCCCTCCCCGAAAACCACCTTCCGGCCCCACATCAATCACATGATCCGCCATTTTCACCACATCTAGATTGTGCTCGATGACGATAACGGTGTTGCCTTTTTCCACGAGTTTGTTCAGCACCGAAAGCAATTGACGGATGTCTTCAAAATGCAGGCCCGTGGTCGGTTCGTCGAGGATATAGATGGTGCGACCGGTGTCTTTTTTGGAAAGTTCTTCGGCGAGTTTAACGCGCTGGGCTTCGCCGCCAGAGAGGGTGGTAGCCTGCTGGCCAAGGGTAATGTAGCCGAGACCAACATCTTGCAAAGTTTTGATCCTCCGATAGATATTCGGAATGGGCTGGAAAAACTCTGCCGCCTCGTTGATGGTCATGTCGAGCACATCACTGATGCTTTTGCCTTTGTACAGCACCTCCAAGGTCTCCCGATTGTAGCGGCGCCCCTGGCAGCGTTCACAGTGTACCTGAACGTCGGGCAGGAAGTTCATCTCTATGGTGCGCAAGCCGGCGCCTTCGCACACGTCACAGCGCCCCCCTTTCACATTGAATGAAAAACGCCCGTTGGCATAACCCCGGATTTTGGCTTCCGGTGTGTCGGCAAAGAGTTTTCGGATGTCGCCAAACACGTTGGTGTACGTGGCCGGGTTGCTGCGCGGGGTACGTCCAATGGCGCTTTGATCAATCTCGATGACCTTGTCTAGATGGTCTAAGCCATTGATTTTCTGGTACTTGAGCGGACGTTTCAGGCTATTGTGGAAATGGCTCTGGAGAATGGGGTACAGTGTTTCGTTGATGAGCGAAGACTTCCCGGAGCCGCTCACACCCGTGATACAGATAAAGGTGCCGAGCGGGATCCGCAGGGTGACCTCTTTCAAATTGTGGCCCGTGCAACCTTCCAGTTCGAGCCAGTGGCCGTTGCCTTTTCTCCGGACTTTGGGAATATCCAGTTTGGAACGGCCCGCGAGATAGTCGGAAGTAGCCGTGGGATTTTTCAAAAAATCGGCAGGTTTTCCGATGTCCACGATTTGTCCGCCGTGTTTGCCTGCGCCCGGGCCGAGGTCAATAAGGTAATCGGATTCCAGCATGATGTCGCGGTCGTGCTCCACCACGAGCACGGTGTTGCCAATGTCGCGCAGGTTTTTGAGGGCTTCGATGAGCCGGTGGTTGTCGCGCTGGTGCAGGCCAATGCTCGGCTCGTCGAGGATGTAAGTGATACCTGTGAGTTGCGAGCCGATTTGCGTGGCGAGGCGGATGCGTTGGCCTTCGCCGCCGGAGAGTGAGCGCGCCGGACGGTCGAGCGCGAGGTAATCGAGGCCCACTTGCAACAGAAATTTGAGGCGAAACCGGATTTCCTTCAGCACGTCTTTTGCAATGGCGCGCTGGCGTTCGCTCATTTGCTTGTCAACGTTTTCAAGGGTGGAATAGAGGTCAGCCAAATCCATTTGGGCCAATTCAGCAATGTTGCGCTCGGCGATTTTGAACCACAAACTTTCCTTTTTCAAGCGTGTGCCGCCGCAATCGGGGCAGGGAACGATGGCAATAAAATCTTCGGCCCATTGGCGGGCTTTTTCGCTGGTAGCCTCGGCGTACTGGCGTTTGAGCACATTTATGAGTCCATCAAATGCCATGTCGTAACTCCATTCTTCGCCACCCCAGATCATGTCCACCTTGATCTCGTCGCCACCGTGGAGGATGGCATGGAGCACGATTTCGGGCAAATCTTTGACGGGTGTACTGAAGGAGAAGTTGTGCTTTTTAGCCAGTGCACGGAGCTGTTTGAACAGCATGTTCTCGCGCACTTCGCCGAGCGGCACGATGGCTACTTCGTTGATACTCTTGGTATTGTCTGGAATGACGCGGTGCATATCCACCTCATGGATTTCGCCCAAACCTTTGCAGTTTGGGCACATGCCGT
>JANMME010000043.1:0-6247 GCA_031373015.1 Saprospiraceae bacterium | reverse complement strand
CGTTGGGCAGTTTGAACCCCGTGGAAGAGTCAAAGACATGACCCAGTTTGTATTGACGATTCCAAAGGCCAATTTCCATGGAGATTTCAAAATTTTGGCGACCAGTTTCAGAGGTAGTTGGAGGCATGATAATGATTTGTCCATTTGGGGTACGTTCGATACGGAGTTCAGGGTTTTCGAGGCAGAGCTTGTAAAACCCCTCATCCGTCATACCATTCCCATAAAAGCGGATTGGGCCATTGCGGAAATTAAACCGCACATCAGAAATATATTCGGGTGCTTCGACCATGTCTGTGGATGGTTTGAGTTGGCAAATTTACAAAAAATTTAGAAAGGTTATACATTTTTCAAGTGAAAACCCATTGGAAGGTCTTTGCAAATCTTTGATAAATTACGAAATGCAACTATCAATGGCCTAATTCAAAAATCCGTCCCCAGTGCAATATGCAACAACGGCTTTTGAATTTGCCTCGATTCAATGCCCCAGGCATAATCCGCCCGCAGGTAAAGCCCGAAAATCACCGAGCGCACCCCTGCGCCATAGCCAATCACAATAGGGTCTCGGAAATAGTTGACCTTCATGGTAGAGATAATGGGGCCTTTACTTGGCCTGATGAGAAATTGAGTGTTGATGGGGTTGTCGAATGAATAAGGGCTTTTGCCCTGCCATGCCGTGCCCGCATCAAGGAACCCAACGATCTGGAAATTGCGCCAGAAGTTGCCAATGACCGGTTTTTTGAAAAAATACTTGAACACAGGGATGCGAAGTTCGGCATTCATCAACGCAAAGGTGTTGCCGTTGCGGATGTTCTGCTTGAATCCGCGCAAATTGACGGCGGGGGCTTGGTAAGCAAACCCATCGTCGGCGGGTAGCGTGATGTTGTCGTTGAACTTTGGAAATACCCAGTTGTCTACACCCCCCAAAATATAAAGCATTTTTTCGGACCCAAAGGAAGTGGCCCCCGCAAACCTTACGGCCAATTGTGAGCGGCGATCCAACATTTGGTAATGGCGTGCGTCGAAGCCAACGATGGTCATGAAGCCATTGTTCAGTTTTAGACTCCAGTTAGGCTCGGTATTGAAGGCAAAGCCTTTTACCAAATCAGTGTATAGTTTGGCGCGTGTCCCTGTTTTCAAATTCAAATCCACGTCCACGGAATTGTCGAACACGGCCGCCAGCCGGATCGAGGCGCGTTGCTCTGCGCGGTCGGGCGTGGCAAGCGTTATGGCATCTGAGCTGAGCGCCCGCACCTTGTCTTCGCGCAAACCAAAGGTGGCACGCAGACTCGTAAAAACGTCCAAGGGATAGCGCAGCTCATATTGCCCCATGAGCGTGGTGGTGCGTTCCTGAAAGTCTGGCGGAAGGCTCGGAGGACTGGAGGCGTCGCGCAACCTGTTGGTCACCGAAGTGCGGCGATAGAGCACATAGCGTTTGTCCAGACGTTTTTTCTTGTCGTCCATCCAAAGATAATACTCTGCCCCGTTGAAAGTTGTGGGCAATCGGAAACCTGCTTCCAACACATAGTTTTCCAATAAATCCTTGAAATTGGCACGAAGCAGTACCCCCGGAGGAGGCTGTTGCAGACGGCTTTGAGGCCCTTCGTACAATTGCAATCCCTCGAACAATTGGTTATTGTCCATGGTCGTAGAGACATAATCCGTACGGAAACGCAGCCGATAAGGGATGATTTTGAAGGAGTAAAACCGCACGATTTCGCCATTTTTGCCAAACTGGGTGCTTGGTTTTTTTAATGGGCGGCGGGGTGGCGTGAGCACCATCGAGTCGGTGTTTATGGGGTTTGTAGCCCCAAGATCATTATCTGGTCTTTCTTCGAGGGGGCGGCTTTGGTCAGACTGGATGGGTTGCCCCGGGACAGCCAAATAATCAGGTATTTGAATAAGCCAACCAAGTTCAATGTAAGGCAAAGAATCTGAATCCGAAGGTGTAAAAGGGAGATCGTCGCGCCCATCGGTTTGTTTTTCTGGTGTTTGAGGGGCGGCTTCTAAAGGCGGTTGGGGCGGCAAGGGAAGCCCGGCAGCGTGGAGTGTTTGTTCACGCCAACGGGTCGTTTTTGCCAGGACAGTGCTTTCCGACTCTGTTTTGTGTTGATAAAAAAATTCTTTTTTCCCTCTTTTCGACCGTTCTATTATTCTTCCTGTACGAGGGGAGGCATGTTGCTCATGAATATTGCGGTCGTAGTTCGTCGAATTCCAAACGCGCGGTTTTTTCTTGAAGACAGGAGCGCTCCGTATGCTGTCAATCTGAGTCGAATCTATGTTTTGCAGGACGGTATCCAAAGGGGCAAGGAATGTCAATATCCGCCCTAAAGGCCATTCCGTTGGCTGCGACATGTCCAAGGTTTTTATTTCAGCACCGCCTTTTAGGTATATCGTTGCCTGATTGTATGCCACAAAGGGCTCTAGTTTACCTGTTTGCCGGTTGAACACGCCGCTCTCATCGCTTAGATAGGCGAAGTGTGTAGAGTCCAGTCCTATTGGATTTCTTTCGTCAAAAAGTGGCGTTTCGGTGATGCGGACCAGTTCGGGGCTTCGATTTTCGAGGTCAAACAGGAAAATGTCAAATTTTGCAATGGGAAGGATCGTGTCGAGCCGCTGAAAAGAAAGCGTGTCCGTGCTGCGATTGCTTGCGAAAAGCAGGCTTTTGTGGCCATCAACGGTGGCGACGGCGACATCAAGGTCGTCCCAAAAATCGTTTGTCAAACGCTCTGTTTGTCGTGTAATGGTTCGATACACAAACAGGTCAGATTGCCCCTTTACGGCTGCCGAAAGTGCGATTTCTGTGGGCGTGATGTAGTCCATGCTAAAAACACGCTGAAATTCGGGCGAGAGGTCGCTGAGTTCTTTTTTATGGGTTGCCAGGTCTATGCTGGCCAGTCACGGCACGTCACGGCGCTCGTACAGGACTGTTAGTCGCAGGTTGTCGGGATTCCAGGCAATTTGAGGATAGTTGTAGTCAGTGGCTTGTAGTGCATTTCGGGCGCCGCCTTTTAACACACGCTTGCGTTTATTTGCGGATTTGCCGGGAGCGGGCGTTTCAAGGTCTTGCACATATACCTTCCATTTCCCGATGTCATTGCTTACCCAGGCTATTTTTTTACCGTCGGGGCTGATCTTCAACTGGTAGAGGGGAAGTTTTTTTCTATTTTTAACAGCTACTTTTCCAGCATCGTCAGGTGTTTTTTGCCCCCTTGCTTCTTCTCGGTAGCGTTTTTTGTAATATTCAAGCATTGCCTCTGTGGTGCGTCGGTAACCGCTGCCCAGTATGTAGAAAAAGCCATTGTCCACGCTGCGGTTGATGCGGGTGAGATAAAGGAGGTTGCTCACCGTTGCAGGCCCGAAATGTGTGCTGATATAGTGCCAAAAAGCATGGCCCGCAAAACGGGGGTGCTCGCGGGCAAGTTTGTCAAAGGTTTTGTAGCGGCCTGTTTGTAGCAAGTCCCTTAAATGGTCGTCGTCTTCTGGATTCCATTCTTCGCCACAATAGGCGGTTAGGCCACTAGTGTACCAAGCCGGAAGGTTGAGCAACACCGCGTTGGAAACAATTTCTTGCAAGTTTGCGCCATAGAGCATTGAATTGATCAGCACCCCCGCTATGCCTTCGCGTATCTGTGCCCGCAGGTGGCGGTGGTCGCCATCAAAAAATACAAAGACTTTATTGCCCACTACCTTGGTCTCCCCGCTGCTCAAAAGGAACACGTCGTCTTCGCCAATATTGCTTTGTTTGAGGTCGGTAAGATCGCTAAAAACGAGTATTTCGATTTTTTCAGTGATCTGGTGTTCGAGCAATTGTTGTACCGCTGGGAAGTCAAATTCGGCCATTTGCAAGGCAGCATGCGCCACATTGCGGGCATCGCCATACCAATAGGTGGTGAAATTGGGCGTTTCGTACAAGCTCCAATCATCAAACTGATGGTGGTACTGCACACGGTTTTTCCCAAAAGAAGTTTGGGTGGTGGTTTGCGCAGAGAGCGTTAAACCGCAAAATGCAAAACCGCAAAACAGGAAAATGTAAAATGGAAGAGCCGTCTTTGCCATAGCCTCAGTTTTTGTGTTTGAACGCTCAAATATGGGGGATTTTCGTGAGAAAATCATGAGCCACCCCAAATTTTAGCAGGGAGAAAAAATAAACAGCAAAACAGCAAAAACCCTACTTCCACTTTGCTCCCAAAGCCTCAAAAGTAGGCAAATGGCGGTGGTGGTACATGTCGAGCACCGTGCCGTCTTTCCAGACCACCACGCCGGGGTTGGCGCGGATAATGGTTTTGAGCAATTTGTCGTCAGCGCGGTAGAAAGGGTACTTGGCGCCTACTTTTTTCGCAAAGTCAGCAGCAACTTCTGAATCGCCGAAGGTGGTAATGCAATAGACTTTCCAACCTGCCTTTTGGGCAGCCTCGGCCAGCGGGTTCACGCCTTTTTGGAAAAGAGCGGCGTATTCGGGGGTTGGTACGAACACGGTCCGTTCTGCCTTATGGATATCTACAGACACTGCACGGGGTTCTAAACGGAACGAATCAGGGCTGATCCTAATCGTGTCGGTTGCCCAGCTGGTGTCTTGAGTCATGTAGGTTTCGGTCTGCTTCCCTCCTTCGAGGTGGTAAGCCACGATCATCAGGCTGTAATTTTTCTCGTTCAGCAGGTCTTCCGTCACCTCGCCGTTGCTGGTGCTCTCCACAGCGAATTCACTGACTTTTGTTTTCGTGATGGGAACTTTTACGCTGTCTTTGAGAACATAAAAGTCCGTCTTGATTTGCTCGCGCACTTTCCAGCCTTTGGCAACGGGATATTCTTTTAGGTAGGTGAACTTGCCGGGTTCTGGCTCCATGTACTTGATTTTCACATGGTTGATCGTGTCTTCCAGCACCCAGCCGAGGATGTCAATTTTGGCACTTGCCTCCAAATCTATGCGTTCGCGAACGTTACTCCCAATTTTGAAGGGTCGGAAGTCCACCATGGGCAAATCCCAGTAGGTATTGCGGACACAGAGCAACAAGGAGGCGGCTGTTGCCAACCCTACCACTAGGTTTCGTATCCGGGCTGTCCACAACTGGTGCATCTTGCGCGAGCGGAACAGGAACAGCAAGGCTGGTACCATCAGGCCAAGGTCTTTGAAGAAGGAGATTTTTGGGTCGAGTTTGATAAAGTCCCCAAAACAACCACAGTCCGTCACGCGCATGTACGCTTTCAGGTATGGGCCCCATTTGGCAAAATCAAAGAAGTTGGCATCACTGGGCACATAGCCTGTCAGGTAGGTAAAGCCCGTGAGGATCGTGAAAAAGAATACGATCAGAAAAAACAGCCATGCCGTCCATTTGCGGTTATATCCCACCATGAGCATTACGCCAATTGCGATTTCCAACACAATCATTGTAATGGAGAAGCCCTCGCTATACTTTGCCAGCCAGGGGAATAAGGGGGCAATTCCTTTGAAAAAATTGTGCAGCCCGGCAAAAGTTGTCTCAAATGCGCCAAAATAATCTTGCATCTTGTAGGCAGTGCCGATGGGGTCAACTGCTTTTACAAGTCCGGAGAAGACAAACCATACCCCGCAAAAATGTTGCAGGAAAGTCCAAAAAGTGGCGTTTGATTTTTTCTTCCAAACAGTCCAAATGGTCAAAAACATGCCAACGAAGGCGAAGGAGATCAGCAGTGTAGGTAGTGAAGTCATTTTTATTGTTGATTTGTCACGCAAAACGTGATGGCGCGTTTGCGCTCATTGAATGGGTGATTTGGGGAATGGTCTGGCCATGCACAAAATCTAAATATTCCAATTCCCGGTCAAGTCGGCAAAAGTAGGCATCTCCGCTTCGCCGCACCAAGCGCAAACCGATTTTTTGGTTTTTGTTTGCGCCGTTCACAATACATTTGCTCTCCTTACCGGCTGCTTTATCTGCCGGACACAACCCGGCAATAAAGCAGCCGGTACAAACCAATTTAGCATGAAAAAAGTCATTGGCCTTGGCGGCATTTTTCTCAAATGTCAGCATCTTGAAGAAACCCGTGCTTGGTATTCCAAGCATTTGGGAATCCAGCTCGAAAGCTGGGGGGTACAATTTTTTCACAAAGATGACCCCAACCCGGAGGCCTGTTCTAATTTGAGTTTTTTCAAATCGAGCTCAGCATATTTTGCACCGTCCGAGTCTGCCTTTATGATCAATTTTCGAGTAGACGACCTCGACGCATTGGTGGCAGCACTGCGCGAAGAAGGCGTGCCGCTGATAGGCGACCC
>JANMME010000040.1:0-3338 GCA_031373015.1 Saprospiraceae bacterium | reverse complement strand
TTTTGAATTTGCGGCCGTCGGAGCGGCTATCGCAAAGGCAAATCCAGTCATAGCAAGGGCCCGCACTGTCAATCCATCCGTCTTCTTTTGGCTGGGATTCGATATCGCTACCGGTATTTTCGGCGACCCAGCGCTCGGTGCTCGAGGCAATACAGCCACGGGGCCGGGCTCGCTGAAAATCCGCGATTCGCTCAGTGTCGAAGGACAGAAGGGATTCAACGCTTCCGTTAAATTGCATTTAGGCCCACCGCCATTGCCGAGGCGAGGATAAGAAATATTGAGGCCCGCTGTTCGAGGATTGGGAAAAAGAAGGTGACACCCAAATGGCTGTGCTTAGGGAGTTGGAAACTTTCCAACAAATAAGCCTTTCCGAAAAGCGCAGCCTTTGTTGGCCGAACGTCCCGGTATCATTCACATACAAACGTGAAACCCGTACTTCCCCATTAGAGTTGGATGCGCTTGAATTGTACCGCCAAAGCACCCTGATCAAAAAAATGGAAGAGTTCAACGTTGGGGCTATGCTTCGGAAGGCGAGAGAAGGAGCGGGGCTTTCTCAGGCAGATGTTGCCCTCAAAAGCGGGACTACCCGAAACTATATTTCCCGGATTGAAAATGATAAATCCGACATCCAGCTTGAAACCTTGCAAAAGATAGTCGAGTTGGGTATCGGTGGGGAGATGGTTTTGCAGATCAAGGGAGGCAAATCAAGCAAGAAAGGCGACTCCATTTCTACCAGGCGTGGCAGCAAAGTCGCGGTAATAGCCCAATAGCATACGGCAGAAAATTTCACCCCACCCCAAAAACAAAAGCGCACTTGCCTGTTTACCAGACAAGTGCGCTTTAAATTTGTTGGGTCACAAGGACTCGAACCCGCTGGCGCAAAGGCTGCAAGCCTTGTGCCTATTATCCCAGTCGGCTGTGCCGACCATCCGAAATTCCAGTCCGTTGTAGAGGGTATTTTCCTACAGGCACGGCGGCTTAGCATCTATTGTTAACGATGGTCTGTGCAGGCGCTGGAGCACCACGCAGGGCAGAAATTTCCTTGTGTGGAAAGACGCGTTGTGTTAGTCGGCAGAGCCGACGCAAATAGTAGGCACAAGGCTTGCAGCCTTTGCGCCAGCGGGCACAAAAAGGCCACAATCGCGGCGAGGAGCAAAGGAAAGGCTACGCAACAGCTGAATGAGCCTTCTAATAATCCAACCCAAATGCTTACTTTTGTCTTCCATTCAATAAAAAGGAGGCCACTTTCCCTATGCAATACGAACTTAAAATTTCCGGCGCACCGCAAGATGATGGCGCGATTGACCTGGATCGTTTGGCGCAGCTGGCCAATGGATTGCGGGATATTGCCAAAGGTGCCCTACAAATCCGGTTGCTTAGCGCCAGTCAGTCGAAGGGACGCGAGACCCGCAAACTCAATGATGCGCTACGTATTCGGCTAAAAGGCTTGAAACCTGGAAGTACCGTGCTTCAATTGGAATGTGAGCCATTCAGAACTACACTGGCGCATATTCAGGGAGATTTCTTCAAACCTGACCTGCTGGAACGGTTACCCAACCAGTCGCCTTTAGCCCTGGTCATGGAAACCTTTACAGACGCGTTGTCTGACAGCGGTGATGACTCCGATTATTTGGATAAACCGCTGCTTAATGATTTGCAGGATTTCAAAAAACTGTTTTTGGATGATAATGAGGTATTTAGCCTACAGAATGAAGGTGGCACATCCGAGTTAAGCCTTATGCGCAAAGATTTTCAACGAATAAAATCCATGGAAGATCGTACACCCGATCCAGCACCTGTTATTTTGAGTGGAATGGTGGAGATGCTTCAATATTCGAAATCAAAAATCGTAATTTTGACTGAAGAAGGCCGTAGCCTCAATGGAGTTTTGGCTGAAGGTTTGCTGACTGGTGAAGCGAGCAAATATTGGGGTAAAAAAGTGACAATCTCTGGCACAGCACATTTTCGACCCAGTGGTCGCATGGCGTTTGTGGAAGTAGAGCGCATGTTTGAGCCTTCTGAAAAAGATGATTATTTTTTCAGGCCACCGCGCCGCGAGACAGTGGAGCAACAATTGGAACGCCAAATCCAGCAAAAAGGATTACAAAACCGTTTTGGCAATTTTATTGGTATTCTAACTGAAGCGGGTCAAAGCATTGAAGATGACCTCAAAATTCTAACCCGATGAGACGCTTTGTATTGGATACCAATATAAGTGGGAGTGATAAAAAACTCTTACAAGCTTACGCAGACATTGATGCTTATTCCCAGGGAAAACTCTCTCGAATGTCGAGTCCTTTTTCTGCTCGAAACATGGGCAAGAATGACCTATGGATTGCTGCAACGGCGCATGTAACAGGCGCAACCTTGGTTACCACCGATGCAGATTTCGATCATCTGAAGGATGTTTTTTTAAAGTTGGAGAAAATACCCTTGTGATGATACGCTATCTACAAGGTAACCTGCTTGATGCGTCTGCGGATGCACTGGTCAACACCGTCAACACCGTAGGTGTGATGGGCAAAGGAATTGCCTTGCAGTTTAAGGAAGCCTACCCTAGCAACTACCGTTATTATCAGCAGGCTTGTAAAGAGGGCAAATTAGAACCTGGGGGAATTCTGGTGTTTAAAGAACAGAACTTGACTGGAGAACGAATTATCGTCAATTTCGCCACAAAAAAGGAATGGTATCGCAAATCGAATTATGCGTGGATTGAGTCAGGATTAAAAACACTGGGTTTGCTTATTCCCGAATGGGGTATCAAAAGTATTGCACTGCCGCCTTTAGGTTGCGGGAATGGTGGTTTAGATTGGAACAAAGTTAAACCCATGATTGAGGCACATCTTGGATCTTTAGTAGGCGTGGATATCCAAGTGTTCGAGCCGAATAAATCTGTAAAATTGTTGCTTCAACAAGAAAACCAGCAAAGATCAGTCAACTTAACTCCGGCAAGAGCGATGTTGCTCTACGCCATGTATTTCTATGAATCTCTTGGCGAAGCGCCCAACTTGTTTGTAGCGAATAAGTTAGCCTGGTTTCTTCAACGCATGGGCGAGCCGCTCCGGCTTGACTTTAAAGCCCACCATTATGGCCCGTATGCTGTACAGGTAAGCCACGTGCTCTATGCATTGAATGGCAAATACCTAAAAGGACTTGAACAACAAGAAGCCAAGCCTTTCGATCCGCTTCAACTTCAGTACGACAGTTTTGAAAAAATCAACCAGTATGTCGAGAATGAACTGAGCCCTGAGCAACGTACCCGATTAGAGAATTTGACCCGGCTTATTGACGGATTTCAGTCTGCCTGGTCGCTGGAGGTTCTGGCATCGGTTGATTTC
>JANMME010000039.1:0-1568 GCA_031373015.1 Saprospiraceae bacterium | reverse complement strand
AGGCGTTTTTACGAAAGCCTTGAAATCAGGGAACCGTTGGCGAAGTGCGCGGTATTGCGGCAAGATGCGCCCGGCCTGGCGCATGAGCCACACAGGCGGGCGTTCGGTGGTTTCGCCAAGTGCTGCTCGGAGGAACAGGTGAGCCTCCTTTGCCCCAGCCAGCCCCCGCCTGCCAAGATCTGGCGGGCAGGAAGGCTCGGCAGGCGGGAAGGCTACGGTGGGTGGATTGGTGACTGGTGGTTGGTTGGTTGTCATCTTTAAAAAAATTGAGGAGCAAAAGTAGGCTAGGGTGGGGTAGGACGGGACAATTCATCGGTGTTTGTGACGGGAAATTGACGGGGCGGGATTCCTAAAAAGTTTGAGGCCAGAAAATTGAACAGCGTTTAGTATGTTTGCTGCGTCTTCCTGAAAAATAGTACTTACTTATGAAACACCTTTCAACACTTCTGCTTTTTACTGCCATGTTCTACAGTACATCGGCATTTACACAATCGAATCAGGTTACGCTCGGCCTATTTTACTTTCCGAACTGTGAATATGGTGCAGAATATGCTTCGGTGGAATATTTCAGATCCATTAAGGGTGGGCATTCATTTGGTGTGAAATCCAAATTGGTCATGGATGCGATGGAGACACCAAAAACAGAACCCCGTGAATACATTGTAAGCGCAGATTTAGTACATCGTTGGACTCGTCGGTCTAAAACGGGCCCTTCTAGATGGCATTTTGACGCTGGCCTTTCAGTGCGTAGTAGGATTGAAAAGTTTCCGGCGCATCAAATTATTGAATGTGCGGTGGGGATGAGTGAAGAAGATTTACGGGAATGGACATCGTATAATTCAAGTAGCCATACAAAAGTTAATATTCGACCAGGTTTTGCAACGGCTGCTACTTGGGAATATCCTGTGTCACGGCACTTTAGCCTTGGATTTGAAGTCATGGCAAACATGTACCTTTCCTCAAAAGAAGCCCCCGAGTTTTTAGCTATGCCGAGTGTGAATGCATCTTATAGATTTTAGTCAAGAATGATGTGGTAAATAGGAAATGAAACAAAAAAACGACTACTCCCTGGCTGAAGCCATGCAGGCGATGATCAAAGAATACCGCCTCGGTTCGCAACTCAACGAGATGCGCGTCAAGTCATTATGGGCCTCGCTCATGGGCAAGACCATCAACACATATACGTCTCAAATTACAGTGCGCAAGGGCGTCCTCTACATCAGCATCCTTTCTGCGCCGCTCAAACACGAACTTTCTTACGCCAAGGACAAGATTCGGGATTTGATGAACGCGGAGTTGGGTGAAGAGTATATTAAAGATGTAGTAATCAGGTGATTTTTTAAATCAAAGCATTTGGTTTGGCACTCATAAAGAGTATAATGACGTTGACGCAAAAACTGTCAAATATGTTAAAGCCGATTAGAACAGAGGCGCAATACCAATCTGCGCTCGAACGTATCTACGAATTTTCGAATACTTGGAAGCAGAAGCCGCAAGTCTGAGATACTCTCGGGTGAGCGCAAACTCAGTTTGGATATGATTCGCAAACTCAATCATGAACTGAGAAT
>JANMME010000023.1:0-2111 GCA_031373015.1 Saprospiraceae bacterium | reverse complement strand
ATTTGACAACTTTGTGGTGCGACATAAACTTATGCCCATTTAGCCATGACATAATGTTATGCCCCCAACCTTAGTTCTTTGAATAGACGGTCATGTTTTTTATCCTGCTGGGTGCCAGATACTGGGCCTCCAGCGATTTTATGAATTGCCCATTTGCGGCATAGACTTCCCATCGGAGCATAAAAGGGTTTAGTTTCAAGCAAACGGACTGGTTCTTAGACTGAGCACCGACCGTGTGTTTGTGCCCGAAATGGGTCACTTGCCCCGCCGCGCTCACTTTTCTGACATACTGTTTTGTTGCCAAGAAATCATAGACCCGTTGCGGCTCAAACTCGTCAGGCGTCCATGTTTTTACTTTTTCGTTCAATTCTGGAAACATCTGCAAGCGGGTTTTTCCCCGAAACCTGGAGACGGGGTATTGTTCCCGTTGAATCAAAATGGCCTGGTCCAATTTCAGTTGGGCCTCGTCCAAGGTTTGGGCTTGCAGCACTTCGCTCCAGCGTTTGGATGTGCCTTGCAGTCGCTCCACTTTGGAATTGTCCTGTGGGACAGCCGGGCGGTTCGTTTTTACGCGAATCCCGAACGCCAAAAGACAAAAGGCCAACTCGGAGGTCGTGGAAGTTTGCGGGCTGCCAAAGGGCTCCCCGTTGTCGACCCGAAGTTTTTGCGGGCAGCCCCATTGTTGAAAAATGGGCATCAGTTTGTCGAAGACTTCTTTTGGGGGCACTTGGCTTATGCGGTGGTAGGGAAAAACAAGTGCTTTCAAGGCACCCCCGCTCCGCTCGTCGATGAAACTCAGGTAGCAGAATGCCTGTCCATTGGCCAAGCGTAGGCGTTCCTTGGCATCCACTTGCCAAGTTTCATGGACGCTGCTGGCGCGCTCCGGTTTTTTGTCCTCCTTTTTTTTCCTCCTCCTTTTTGGGGCGGGGGGAATTTAACCCAGTGTTTCGAAACCAGCGTTGCATCTGGCGGGCGCTCGGGATTGCGGCGTCCGCATACCGTTGGCCGAGTTTCATCCCGATGAAGGGAGCTCCCCAATCCGGATGAAGCCTTTTGAGCCAGCACGCGGCGCGGCGTAACAAGGCATCGCTCCGAAAAACGCCCCTGCGCCCGCAACGGCTGTAATCCGGCGCAAGCCCGGAGTGCCCGCCTTTACGTTGGCGGCGTACCAATTTTCGAACCGTCCAGAAGGACAGCCCCGTAGTTTCGGCAATGGCCGAGTTGCTTTTCCCTTCGGTTTTGAGCTGCAGAATTTGCTGCCGAACCGGCAAATGAATTGGTTGACCCATGGGTTGATTTTTTTGACCGTCTTTTCAAAGAACTAAAATAGGGGAACAACTATATGTCGCTTCTAATTGGGCACAAGTTTATGTCGCACCACAACTTTTAAAAAGTTGTCAAATCTTGCGATGCACGCACACCTTTTCGGTGGAATTCGGGTTTTGCCCAAGCGCATTTCGCAAATGCAATAATAATTAAAGTTTATGACCGAATAGTATAAGGATGGGTGGCGAGGACGGGGGAACTTTGTGTCGAAGGACGCGGAATGTGGTATGAGAAAGCTAAGCAGGGATGTGGGTTATGAAAACACATGTCATTACCATTAAAAAAATGAAGTTTATGAATACACATGTCATTCGGTTATTTATTTACATAGTAATATTTAACCCAAACGCAAGCGCTCAACAAAATTGCCCCTCTGTTGGTGGCGGCAAGGATTTTTCCGGTCGGGTGCTTATAGATTCCAATTTTACCGTTTATCCTGCCAATTATCTGGTGGGCGCCAATTTCACCAACGCCATCCTCAACGGGGCCCAATTTCAAAACGTCAACCTTACCAACGCCAACTTTTCTGGTGCCTCCCTGAGGCGTTCACCAACAGGAGTGGCCGACCTAAGCGACGCGAACCTGGACCATACCTGTTTTCAAAATGCGAAATTGGATAGCGCTATCCTGGAGTACGCGATTTTTAAAGCTACCGACTTTTCCAAGGCCAGGTTGCTTTCCGCTGATTTCGGGCCGGTAATGACCATTCAACCATCAAGCGATTTGCTAAGAACCAAGTTTTGCAGCACAACAACCGATATTCAACACTTTCCAATCAGCAACTG
>JANMME010001133.1:0-2591 GCA_031373015.1 Saprospiraceae bacterium | reverse complement strand
GTGGATCCACTGGTGGTCGCCAGTGGCTTCCGCAAACGCATACTGCAATCCGGCCACCAACACCATTTCCATAAGAAAACCCTTGGACTCAACGCAGGAGGAAGCTGCCCTAAACATGAGCATCTATGACCTTTTGGGCCGCGAACTCAGTCGCCAAACCACCTCTTACAGCGGCGAGATTGACATCTCCGCACTGCCCAACGGCTTGTACATGGTTATTGCCACCACTCTCCCAGGCAAAGTGTTTTCCGGAAAATTTAGCAAGCATTAGTCCTGCCGTACCGCATATTGGCAATCTTCCAGTAGTATGGTAGTAATTTGGACCAAGCTTTCTCTTTCCTTCAGGCCGGACACAAACCCCATTCTTGTCATCTTGACGAGACCCGTCCGCATCAAGTGCGCTTTGCCTGAGAGTATGCACACAGGCACTCAAAAGGGCAAACACTCGCGATACGCGCACTTGATGCGGACGGGTCTCGTCAAAATGACAAAGCTCGGCTACTCGGGTTGAAAAGCAAAGGCAATGAATCGGTACTGTTTTTGTGAAGCCCACAAATAAAGAGATTCAACTACTTTTGGCCTCACATTCAGCCCTGCATGGTCTTCCCAGCGCCGTGTGAGCGTATCGTGACCCCGCACTCTCCGAGACGATCTTTTTGCCATAAAGTCCCCCTTTGCGGAGAATAACACCCCTATTCGCCGCAAATTTTGCGGTGAATAATCAAAACCCTGCAAATAACCCCCTATTTTGCCCCAAAATCTATCCCTGCGCCTTTACATCCATCAACGCGATCTATGGCCTCACTTCACTTGGGACAGTGTGGTGTTGCTGCCCGTGCTTGGCCAGGTGCGGCATCTGCAAGGCAAACTCCTCGGCAAACTCCTCGCGCTCGGTTTTGATCTGAAGCAGGAGGCGTACCTCGAAACCTTAACACTGGACGTGCTATAATCCACAGAAATCGAGGGCGAGTTTTTGGAGCCTGAACAGGTAAGGTCCTCCATTGCACGGCAACTTGGCTTAGACATCATGGGGATGATTCCTTCTGATCGCTTTGTGGATGGTGTCGTAGAAATGATGCTCGATGCGACGCGCAACTATCAGATTCCTTTGACTTTTGATCGGCTGTTTGCTTGGCACGCTGCTATGTTCCCAACCGGCAGAAGCGGGATGCACAAGATTGGGGTGGGCCGATGGCGCAACGATGAAACAGGGCCAATGCAGGTTATCTCTGGAGGCATTGGGCAAGAGCGCGTCCATTTTCAGACTCCAGATGCTGCCAGATTGGACACTGAAATGCAGGTTTTTACCGATTGGTTCAATGACGAATCAATGCTCGACCCAGTTTTAAAGGCAGGTATTGCACACCTTTGGTTTGTGACGATTCACCCATTCGACGATGGCAACGGGCTTATCGCGCGGGCGATTGCTGACATGCAACTCTCCAAAGCAGAGGGCAATCCGCTGCGTTTTTACAGCATGTCGGCACAAATACGACTTCAGCAAAACGAATACAATAAAATCTTGGAAGCGACACAAGGCGGCGGTTTAGACATCAGCGAATGGTTGCTGTGGTTCTTGAATTGCCTACAAAAAGCTCTGCAAGTCACAGAACTATCATTGGAAAGGGTTTTGCGCAAAGCCCGATTTTGGGAAAAAAACGCCAAGACAATCCTCAACGAACGCCAATTGCTGATGCTCAACAAGCTTTTGGGGGCATTTGAAGGCAAATTGACCAGTTCCAAATGGGCAAAAATTGCGAAGTGCTCACAAGACACCGCCCTCCGTGACATTCAGGACTTACTCAACAAGGGTATTTTGCAAAAAGAGGGGTCAGAAGGCAGGAGCACAAGTTATTTGCTGACCTGAACCTATATTTGTCACCCAATTACCAGCGCATTCCAACATGCACAGCACCGATACCACCTCCATCGTAAAATCAGTCGCCTACTGCGATGGCTGCCGCGTGGCGGACGTCAAAATCTGCGATGTGCGTGAAGTGCTGAAACAGCCCGACCACTTTGTCTGGATTGGACTGCACGAGCCCAGCGAGGAAGTACTCGGGGAAGTTCATCTTTTCAGCCATGAACCCAGCCGGGAAACTACGGCACAGATTTATCAACTCAAACGGGAATTGCTCGAAGTAAAACGCGCCATTTCGCCGCTGATTGATATTTGCAACCGACTGGTTCGCTTTGACTTCGACCTTATCCCTGAAGACACCCGGACTTATTTCCGCGACATTTACGACCACGCCATCCGTATCAACGAAATAGTGGACAACACGCGCGAGCTGCTCAGCACGGCTTTGGAAGCCAATTTTTCTTTGCTTTCCATTTCGCAAAGCGAAGTGGGCAAACGCTTCGCGGGTTGGGCAGCTATCTTCGGTGTGCCGACTTTGATTGCGGGCCTTTACGGGATGAATTTCCGTTATATGCCGGGACTGGATTGGGACTATGGATTTGAAGTAGTACTAATTTTAACCATTGGCTCCTGCCTTGCCTTGTACATTTTTTTCAGGCGGTCAGGGTGGCTGTAATGTGCCTTGCCTTATTCTTGCTTCCGGAGCTTCCCAGAAAATATCTTGCCTGAT
>JANMME010001085.1:0-3207 GCA_031373015.1 Saprospiraceae bacterium | reverse complement strand
TAATTTTATTGACTTGGAAATTGATGCACCCTTTATCAAGGATTGTACTTCAATAATTTTTCAGAAGGAAAACAAAAGTCGGAATAAAGTAAAATGGTCCCTGGAATCAATTGAAAAAGTGGAAAACAAAATGAAAGAGTATCCTTTTTTTGATGGCTACAGCTTTCATTCCTAGCCAACCGAACGTTTTCAACCTTCTTTTCAACGTGAAACATGATTCCTAAACACACCACCGCGCTCAAATTTCGAGAATATTTGCCATACTTTAGATATGCGTTCTCTTCGAGAGATACCATGGACCAGCAATTTGCGGAAGTGTGGCAGTCAAGATTCCCCGACGCCCGCATTTTCCCAACCCCAACCGGCAGGCATGCATTGTGGTATTTCCTGAACCTTGTAAAACTTGAGCCGGGGAGCGAGGTGCTTATACAAGCATATAATTATTACGTAGTGGTCAGGTTGCTCATTCAAATGGGCCTGAAGCCTGTTTTTGTAGATATTGAACCTGATTCATTGTGCATGGACGCAAATGACCTTAAACGAAAGATTGGCCCTAAATGCAAGATGGTCCTCGTAACGCACATGTTTGGGAATCCTGCAGACTTAGATCCCATTTCGCAAATTGCCCGGGAAAACAATCTGCTTTTATTTGAGGACTGTGCCCACGCAGTAGGTTCTACCTATAAAGGCAAACAAGTGGGCAATTGGGGGGATGGCGCCTTGCTTAGCTTTGGGATCATGAAATCCCTCAGTTCCTTTGGAGGGGGAATGTTGGTTCTTGGCAAGAATTTTTCAGGCAAGTTTACGCATCCCAAGCGCAATCTTCTATTTGGTGCGGAATTCTTCGGCCATTTTGTGCGATTTGTGTTTTCAATCATGCTCAACCCTTTTTGCTACGGCTGGACCCATTACCGACTTAATCAACTTGCTGTTTTTTTGGCCAGCAAGGGAGTGCCGTTTCTAAGAACCTGGCTCGGCACCTCAAAAAATGCCCCTAACTACAGGTTTTCGATCAACGACAACAGCTCTTTCAAGCCGTTTATGACCAAAATGCATATTATGCAACTAAAGCGGCTGGAGGAGGATAATGCAAAAAGAAGGCATGCCGTTCAATACGTTTCGGAAAAAGTTGCCGATATTGAGCAAATCACCCCCATTTTACCCCACAAAAATGGCTTGTCCAATTGCTCTTACTTCGGTTTATACGTGCAGGATAAAGAATTGATCTCCAAATTTCTAAAAAGGCGAGGTGTTGACAACCACCCGTATGAGTACTTTGATTGTTCCACGCTTGAGCAGTTTTCCGAATATGCGGGCGTTTGCCCGCATGCTCAATATGCATCCAATCACGTGCTCCGGCTACCAAGCTATCCCGGTTTAAGCCCCAAACAATTGGATAAAATAATCGCTGCCCTTCGCAAATTTTACCAGCAATGATATTGCAACAAGAGAAAAACATAAGACCCAAGGTAGCCTTTGGACATAACGAATAACTTTCCATGAGTGACACAAAACTGAGAATTTGGCTCGGAAAGCTAGCCTACATTCTCATTCGCCCTTTGGTCTATGTTGCAGAAGCCCTGAAAATCAGCCCTAATATTTTAACCACGATAGGTTTCGCCTTAAATATTATCACTGCAATGGTTTATATTAAAGGCGCCTGGGCTGAACCAAATCAGATCACAGCTTATATCGGGTACGGCAGTGCCATGTTATTATTTGCCTCTTGTTTTGACCTTTTGGATGGGCTGATTGCAAGAAAGTTAAACAAAATGTCAGATTTCGGCGCCTTTTATGATTCTGTGCTCGACCGATACAGTGATCTCATTATCTATTCTTCCATCGGTTTTGCGTTGCTGACTCAGGAGCAAAAATTGGGGGCACTGCTGTGCCTGCTGAGTATGATTGCTGCCATAATGATAAGTTATACCGCTGCTAGGGCGGCATCTTTTAATATCAAGGTCGAAAGGGGCTGGATGCCCAGGGAAACGAGGGTAATGTGGGTGGGAGTCTTTGGTTGCATTTGCGGTGTGGTCGGCCATTTTACCAATGGCAATATCAATGTTTATTCAAATGGCTGGATAAAGATTGACATTGCATCTATTTTCCTATTTGCTTTAGCCACAATTGCTTTTTTCGGGCAAATAACAGTTTTTCAAAGAATAAAATCGGCCTATAAAGCCTTGAATTGATCCGTTTAAACATGAGTTTATCTTCTGACATAACAACATCCGAACCTAAGCTTGGCATATTAATGCCTGGATTAGGAGCGGTAGCAACGACTTTTATTGCTGGAGCTTTGGCAATTAAACATAAGCTTGCAAAACCTATCGGCGCATTGACCCAAATGGGGAAGTTTCCTGTTCAAAATGAGATGGGAAAGAAAAATCCAGCAATATCAGAGGTCTTTCCCCTGGTTGCTATTAAAAACCTTGCTTTTGGTGGCTGGGACATATATGAGGACAATGTTTATGAAGCAGCGGTAAAAGCAGGTGTCCTGGATGCTCAGATACTTACATTGCTTAAGGAGGAGTTGGAAGCAATTAAGCCTATGAAAGCGGTCTTCGATAAAAGATATGTACGCAATCTTGATGGGCCTAATGTCAAGAATTCAGGCACAAAAATGCAATTAGCCGAAGCATTAAGGGCCGATATCCAATCTTTTAAATTAGAGCAAAACTGCCAGAGGCTTGTCATGATCTGGTGCGGATCTACTGAAGCGTACATTATGGAAAGCGATGTACATAAAAGCATCGAAGCTTTTGAAGAGGGGCTCAGAAATGACGACCCCTATATTACGCCTTCAATGATATATGCCTATGCTGCACTTAAAGAGCGAGTTCCTTTTGCAAACGGCTCGCCAAACTTATGCGTTGACATACCTGCCCTTGAAGCACTGGCCATCCTGCAACAAACACCCATTGCGGGAAAAGATTTCAAAACGGGCCAAACACTCATAAAGACTATTGTTGCCCCTGGTTTGAAAGCCCGCAATCTGGGCATACATGGTTGGTTTTCAACGAATATATTGGGCAACCGGGATGGGTTGGTTCTGGATGACAAAGATAGCTTCAAGACAAAAGAACAATCAAAACTGAGTGTTTTGGAACAAATTTTGGACCCGGAAAATTCGCCCGACCTTTATAAGGATCTCGTTCATGTGGTTCGAATCAATTATTACCCTCCGCGTGGCGATGAAAAGGAAGC
>JANMME010001073.1:0-4472 GCA_031373015.1 Saprospiraceae bacterium | reverse complement strand
TTTTGACCGAGATCGTCCGTTCCCTTGAAAAGAAGGAGATCCGTGAGCTGAACAAGTGGCTTCAATCACCCGCCCACAACCAACGGCAGGATGTGATCAAGTTGTTCGATTTTTTGGTAAAAAATCTGCCTAATGGCGACGAAGGGGCAGAAAAGGCAAAAGCATGGAAAACCGTTTTCCCTTCGCAACCTTATGACGATGCTTACATGCGACAGGTGATGTACTTCCTTTTGAAGGCAATCGAGGAGTATTTGGTGTTCGTGGACTTAGCCAATGACCGGGTACAATATCAACTCGCTCTATCGCGCATTTATCGGGAACGAAAGTTGGAAAAAGCCCATCGGCAGGCTTACCGTATCGGGCGGGAAAACCTTGAAGAGCAGCCTTTGCGCGACAACTACTTCTTGCGCAACCAGTTTCTTTTTGAACAAGACTATAGCCAATTGACCAATGTGGTACAAAACGCATCTGCCAACCTTCAAGAGACAGCGGATGCATTGGAAAAATGGTTTTTTGCTGAAAAACTTCACATCGCTTATGCCATGTTGGCGCACCGCTCAGTTTACAAAACTGCCACCTACGATGACGGGATGCTTAGCGAGGTTTTGAAGTATTGCGAGGACAAAACGCTATTGGAGGAGCCCGCTATTGCCGTCTATTACTATGCTTATCAAGCACTTACAAACCCGTCTGAAGAGTCATTTTTTGACAAATTAGAAAGCTTGATACATCATCAAGAAGGCCGTTTTACGCTCTCAGAGTTCCGGACCCTTTATGTAGCTGCCATCAATTATTGTGTGCCAAAAATCAACCAGGGGCGGCTGGAATTCTCCCGCAGGGCTTTCGATTTGTATCGAAAAGGGTTGGAATCGAAAGTTCTTTTAGAAAACGAAGTCGTGTCCCGTTATACTTTTGGCAACGCCGTTGGTGCGGCCTTGCGGCTTAGAGAATTCGGCTGGGCGGAAAAATTTATCCAAGACTTTCAGCACTACCTAGATGAGAAAGAACGCAACAGTATCGTCAACTTCAACCAATCAAGGGTCTATTTTGAAAAAGGGGATTATGCCCAAGCACAACAACTGCTCACTCAATTCGAGTACGACGATATGCTTTTCAATATCATCGCGAAGACCATGCTCCTCAAAATCTACTTCGAGACTGATGAATACGATGCATTCGAATCGCTGCTCGAAAGTTTGCGCACCTATCTCCAACGCAAAGCGGCCCTCGACGCTACCCGCAAAGCCTCTTATAAAAACATGATCAGCCTGATGAAGAAACTCCTTCAGGTCAACATCTTTTCCAAAGCACAAAAGGAAACCTTCCGCGAGCTCGTACAAAAAACCAATCCCCTCGCAGAAAGGGATTGGTTTTTGAAACAGTTGGAAAGAAAATAAATTCGCTCACATCTCTGCCCACATCCGAATCAAGTTGCTGTACACTTGTAGGAGGAGCAAATTTTCTTCCCCTTGCGGGTTTTGTTTTTCCAAAACCGCTTGCGCAGTTTTGAGGTGGAAAAGCATTTCGCGCTGCTGGGCATTGCGCACCGCGCACTGCATCCAGGTCACCGCTGCCAGCCGGATTCCCGAAGTCACGGGCAGCACCCCGTGCACCTGCGTAGTGGGATAGATGATAGCATCTCCAGGATTGAGTTTGTAGCGTTGCTCATTGGCTTGTGTGAGTATGGCCAGTTCGCCGCCTTCATAACTGCTTGGTTCTGAGAGGAAAATCGTCATAGCCACATCCGTCCGGATCGCTCCGACTTGCGGGTCGCCCATAATGGGGCTGTCCACGTGCATCCCGTAGTGCATGCCCGGCTCGTATTTGCTGATGATGGGCGGCAGAATGCGGGTAGGCAGCAGCGCAGCTTGAATCAGCGGGCTTTGCATGATGGCATTCAGGACGATGGCGTCGGTCTGTTGTTTTTCCAGGCTGCCCGTTTTAGGCAATTGGAGGTTGCGCTTCACCGATTTGGCCGCATCGGTAGCCGTGGCGGTGCCATCCTCAAAATGAGCAGACGACAGCAGCCGGTTTAGCATGTCCAGCTCCATGGGTTTGAGCAAGCCTGGAACAGTGAGATATGCGGAAGGGAGCGTCATAAATTATTGAACATATTTTTTATTAAACACATAGGCAAATAGGGCACATAGAGTTTTGATTTTCAACACTATGTGCCCTATGTGCCTATGTGTTACAAAAAGAAAACTAAGCTTTTTTGCAGCGAATGCCCACCTCGCGCTCAAAGCGCATGGCTACCGATTCTTTCAAGTTGGGGTTCGGCATGCAGTAGAAATTTTCCAGGGTGTCTGCGTGTTGCTCCCCGATACCATCTAAGTTGGAGAGCAGGTTGTAGTTGCAATATATGGTGTGCAAGTTGATAAGCCCTTGCAGAGGTTTGAGCGAATCTATCTGGTTCACATTGCAGTAAATTTCCTTCATTTGGGTCAATCCTTCCAATCCTTCAAGCGATGTAATCTGGTTATTGTGGATAAAGAATGAGCGCAGGTCTGCAAAGGCTGCTGCTTCCCGGACATGGCTTAGTTTGTGATGGATCACCACGGCCAATTCCATATTTGGAAGCCCGACGAGCCCCGACATATCTTCCAGTTCAAATGACATATTGGGGAAGGGCGCCGTTGGCCCTGCAAAACGATGGTTGGGGGAAGTGAAAACGGTCATCAACATTTCTTCTCCGAGCGGCTCGGTACTGCTCCGGCGGAAGGCCACTTCGTTAATGGCTTGTTTCCAGGCATCTGTGAGGCCATCCCACCAAGCGTTGGCCTGGGTAATTTGAGCTTCGGCACGGAGGGAAGAAGTGGGCGATTCCATGATATCAGGTGAGGATTGAAGGTTCAAAAATTTGAATTTTGGTATTCATTTAGATTAGCCACTAATTGCACTAATTTTCACGAATTAGATGTTTTGTTTGCACTATTTAGTGAAAACAAGCGCAATTAGTGGCAAAGAAACGAAGTCAGCGACGCTCCGAAAATCGAAAATCCGCTGACCCCTACTTGCTAGTTCCGCGAAGGATATATTCCGTACATGCAAATCACAAAGTTCAAGCCGAGGAATGGCTGTTGGATGTTTACGGGAAGATTGGAACCCGTTATTCCTGTAGGCTGTTCGCTCACGCCTCCAAGCGTACCATTGGCTGTTGTGCTGTAGCTGTTTGTGCCGGCAAGTATGTTGTTTGGCCCTTCGTCCGTATTCGGCGCGGCGCTCGTGGCGCTCAGTGTTGCGGTAGTCGGGTGTGTGTGCGCTGCCAGGTTTGAAACGGTGAGCGTCACGTTTGGCGAGCCGGCCTTTTGGCCCAACACGTAGTTAGAGCGGCCTGAGCCTTGCCCCGAGCCGATGGCGGCACGGCCCTGAAAATCGGGCAGTGCAAAGTTTGTTGTGCCGTTGCCCCCATAGGTGGTGCCCAGCAAGGAAAAAAGGGCTGTATTTGTATTGATAGCCATAAGCTGCCCATTGCAGTATGCCCAGTTCTTGGGGGCAAAGTCTGCTGCAAAAAGCATGATGGTTGCCATTGTACCTTCCATATTGTTAGATATTTTTTTGATGAAAGAATTGTGTCTGTCCACACGCTTAGTTGCGGGCTGGATAAACCCCGTATTGGCAAATCACGAAAGAGATGCACTCGTAAGGCTGCATGATAGAGAAGGGCTGTGAGCCGCCCTGGGGTGCAACCGTGGAGCTGAAGCCACCATAGTTGACCGCAGGTGCGGTGCCAGGCGTGGCATAAGTGTCTGCGACGGGCGTGGCCAGGATATTGCCATTTGGATCTGTGCCCGTGGCAGCGCTGTTGCTGAGCGGGATACTGACAGCACCTGCCGTGTGCGTGTGTGCAGCCATCTGGACCTGGCTCATCGTAGCAGTTTCCGCGTTGGCAGCTTGCCCTAACGCGTAATTAGAAAGGCCCGGGCCTTGACCTGCGCCCACTACTACCCGCCCTTGCAAATCGGGGAGGGCAAAATTGGTCGTGCCATTTCCGCCATAAGTAGTGCCGAGGATGGAAAAGAGCGCTGTGTTTGAAGAAATATTTATGAGTTGCCCGGCGCAGTATGCCCAGTTTTTGGGCGCAAAGTTGCCTGCAAACATCATGATAGTTGCTATTGTACCTTCCATATTGAGGGTGATTTTTTTGAAAATGAGTGTTTTAGATAGAAAATACAGGGCTGGCTTAGTTCCTCGACGGGAAGATGCCCTCGACACAAATGACGTAGTTGATGGCTTGGTAGGACTGAATCACAGAAATGGGCTGGGAGTTTCCCGCTGGCCCGACGGTGACATTGGCGCCGCCCAGGTTGGTGCCCGTAGTGCCAGTCGTTGGAAGGTAAATGGGAGTACTCGTAGCCGCCAAAACACCCGCTGGGTTTTTGCCTCCGTTGGCGTTTCCAGAAGTAGTGCCTACGGTTGCCGACATGGTGTGGTTGTGGGCTGGCAGTTGGGACTGGTTCAGAGTCACGGAT
>JANMME010000576.1:0-11952 GCA_031373015.1 Saprospiraceae bacterium | reverse complement strand
TTTATATTTTCCTGCTCTCCGGTTTTGCGGTTTTGCGGTTTAATTTGTGGCCTATCCAGGCAATAAAGGCAACACAACAATTCTCCGCAACCATCCTACCTTTGCTTCCACAAAATCGCCTTACATGAAGCAATTCGGTATCCTTTGCCTTTTCCTCGTTCTGACTCCCCAGATTTTTGCGCAAACCCACATCACCCTCTCCGACTCCGCCCGTATCAGCCTGATGACCGTGGTGCCGGGCGAGTTCGTGTACAGCACCTTTGGCCACAGCGCCATTCGGGTGAAAGACCCCGTGACCCGTTTTGACCGTTGCTATAACTATGGCACCTTTGATTTTGAACAGCCCAATTTCATCCTCAAATTCTGTCAGGGCAAGCTCCTTTACAATCTCGATGTAGAAAGTTATCGCAGTTTTGAGTTTGGCAATCTGCATGACCGCCGCCCCATGCAGGAACAGGTATTCAACATGGATCAGGTGCAAAAACAACGCCTTTTTGACCTGTTGCAAGAAAATTACAAGGAGGAGAACCGCTACTACAAATACGACTTTTTCTACGACAACTGCGCCACCCGCATCCGCGACATTGTGCAGAATACCTTCTTTTACCAACTCCAACTTGACTCAACTGTTATGCCCAAAGGCGTGACCATGCGCCAACTACTCCAGCCCTACCTCGAAGAAAAGCCTTGGCTTGACTTTGGCATTGACCTGCTGCTGGGATACCCCGCCGACCATCAGGCAAGCATTTCCGACTATATGTTCCTGCCTGATTATATGCACAACGTTTTTGCCAAGGCCAAAACGGGCGATGGCAAGGCCCTGGTACAAAGCGAGCGCAATATCCCGGAAACACCGATGAAAAAAGAGCCTTTCAAGCCCAGTCCGCTCGACCGACCTTTTTTGGTGATGTGTTTTGTGGCCGTCATTGGGTTGCTCAGCATGGCCAACCCGCGCACCGAGCACATTTTTGACACGGTTTTTTGGTTCGCGCTGGGTGTTGCGGGCCTCATCATGGCACTGCTGTGGTTTGCCACCGATCACTCCGCTACCAAAACCAATTTGAACATCCTCTGGGCCTGGCCCACGCACCTTCTGTTTTTCTGGCGCACACGACGCTCTGGCCCCACCGAGAATTATTTCACAGTGGTCGCGCTGACCGCTGCGCTGTTGCTCATTTTCTGGAAATGGATGCCGCAGGAAATGCCCACACCTGCGCTGCCCTTGTTGGTGCTAATCGTGGTGAAAGGGATGTGGAGGCATTACTGGAAGAAGGAAAGGGTATAAATGTCCAATATCCAAGGGAATATCCAAGGGAATATCCAATATCCAACAAGGAATTTCCAATGTCCAAGTTGGCGCTATTATTGGGATTGGTTGTTATTTAAGGCTGTAAAGTCAAAGTGAGTGGCCAAGCGCGAAGCTTCCTTGGACATTGGAAATTCCTTGTTGGATATTGGATATTCTAAAGTTTCACTCCTTTTTGTTGGGTATATTCTTCGATGTATTCGTCCAGGACTGCTACGAGCAAGTCTTTCAAAAAAGCATTTTCGAGCCGGGCGATGGCTTTGAGTTTTTCCAGTTTAGGGCGATCCACCGATACCGTGAGGCGTTTTTTACCCGTGTTTTCATCCTGAGTAAATTCCTGAACATCAATGGTTTGGCGGATAAGCGCGTCCAATCCGCTGCGCATGGGCGTGCGCAAGGCATTGGGGTTGGTGGCCTTTGTTTTTGAGCTGGCCGACACGGAATCGGGCTGATTGGCCTCGTAGCGTTCCAAGCTTTCGTCCAGGGCTTCCTGCAACAGGGCGTCAAGGTCGGTCACAAAAGATTTATGTGCCGATGGCTTGCGGTCGCCGGTAGCGGAAGGTGTGTTTAGCGCCAAAGCGTTGCCGAACAGCTCCCCGTGACTCGCGTGGCTGTTGTTAAACAGGTCGTCCAAACCTTCCGAAAATCGTTTTTTACTCATGTTTTGGCTGTTTGTGCCCTACTTTTATTTCACGCAGATGTTACACAGATAACTGGCACAGATTTTACGCAGATTTTATCTGTGTGATATCTGTGTATCACATCTGCGTAACATCTGCGAGAAAAAGCTATCCCTCCATTCTTGCCAAAATCTCCTTGGTCACTTCGAGGTAATCTATTGCTCCGGGGCTTTTGGGGCTGTAATCAAAAATATCTTTGCGTTGAGCGGGTGCCTCGGCCAATGCTACATTGTCACGAATGTACGTCTTAAACACCTTTTCACCAAAATACTTATGGATGGTATCTACCACGTCGCGGTTGAGCACCCGCCGACTGTCGTACATGGTAGCAATAACGCCGCTCATATCAAGTTGTTTGTTCAGGCGCATTTTTACCTTGTCAATCACCTGTTTGATCTTCGCAAGCCCTTGAACAGCAAGGAATTCTGTTTGTAGCGGGATCAAAACGTAGCGGCTGCTCGTCAGCGCATTGAGTGTCAGCAGCCCCAGCGAAGGCGGACAATCAATCAGCACATAATCGTAATCGTCGGTCAATTGGGTCAGCAGTTCGCGAAGAATGTACTCGCGGCCCGCTTCATTGATGAGTTCCATTTCTGCGCCCGAAAGGTCAAGAGAGGAAGTCACCACATCCATGCCAGGTTTGTGCGCGTATGGCACGAGTTCGCCTTCGCCGCGCAGGGCTTCGTAAATGGTTGTTTTCTGCCGCGGGATGCCGAGCGAGATCGTGAGGTTAGCTTGAGGGTCGAGGTCAATGAGCAACACACGTTTGCCCAATTCGACCATGGCCGCGCCAATATTGATTGCGCTGGTGGTCTTGCCAACCCCGCCCTTGTGGTTGAGGAGTGAAATTACAGTTCCCATAAATTGTGGTCAAAAGTACGGCGAAGACTGGCCCCACTTTCCGATCGAATTGAAATTTTCAGAAAAAAATCGGCGAAGCGCCAAGTCGGTTTTCCAAACAAATGCCCGTATTGCTGGTCACATACAATGCCTGCACCCATTTGTTTGAAATTATTTTTGTAACAAAAACTGCGCAAATATCTGATTTTCAAACGAAAAAATAGCGTCTTTGAAAAAAAGTGTAGATTTTAGAAAAAAAATCTTTGACATTATTTGTTTTTAAAAACTCTTTGTTTGAAATTTGCAGCACGAAATGACTATTGACTATTGACCATTGACCATTGACCATTGACCATTGACCATTGACCATTGACCATTGACCATTGACCATTGACTATTGACTATTGACCATTGACCTAATATCCAACATCAAAGTTTCACCTCTAAACCTTCCATCCCATGATAAAGGAAGATAGGATAGATCTCAACAAACGCTTCATCCAAGCCTTCAAACTCTTGGAAGACCGCGGCGCAATCGTCAAAAACGATCGCGGCGGCAAAGGTGTCGGCGACGTGGCCGACCGTGTGCTTGGCAACAAAGCTTATGGCCACATCATCCGCGCCTTTCTCAACCCTGACAGCAAACGGGTAATTGATTACGGGCAGGCGTCCTCGTTCTGTCGCGCCTTCGATATCAATGAAGCCTGGCTGCTCCACGGCATCGGCAATCCCTTCGGGTTTGATGCCCCGGGCGATGCCCTCGCGGGCGAGCGCATGGCCAACAGCGGTGGTGGGAACATTCTCTTCACCAACGTCAGGGCCTTTGCGGGCGCAACGCTGGGTGCGGGAAGTGAAGAGGATAACACCTATTTCTCTATACCTGGGGTGGCGGGTACGGGTCTTGTAGCTTTCCAAATTGACGGTAACTCGATGGACCCTGTTATCCGCAATCAGGACATTGTAGTGTGCAAGTCCATTGAAAACCTCAACGATGTGCGCGACAATGAAATCTACGCCGTGCGCTCCAGTGGCAATGTGTGGGTGAAATACGTCCAGAAGATCATGAACAACCGTGGCCGTATTGTGCGCCTCAAAATGATCTCAGCCAACTATTTCGACAACGATCCCTTCGAAGAAGAAGTGAACGAAACTACGCGCCTTTATAAGGTGGTGCGGAAAATCAGCAATGTTTAGGTTGACATATTGAGAAATTAGGATATTTTGATATTGGGTTAAGTTCAAAGTTGGCATTCTTCCTAATATCATAATATCCCAATTTCCTAATATCTCAACGAAAGATACTATCCTGCTGTTTATTGTTTTCGGAGCCTCCTGGCGTAAGTCGGTGAGGCTTTTTTACCATAATGCCGCCGCTATGCGGCTCCTTATAAATGGTGGGATGTACAATCACATTTCTTGAATACGCCGCCGCAAGTCTTCCACCCGAAGTGCGTCGTCAATTGGGTTGGTCTCGAATACCATGAAATAACTGAATTCACCATATTTTCGAGCATAACTCTCCCAAAACTTGCCCAAACGAAGTTTGTTTTCACTGTCGGAGTTATCACGATCATCCCCCTTAGCCTCGAGTAATATGGTCTTGCTTGATTTGGTAAGGATAATAAAATCAGGATAATGATTAAGAAAACCATTGAGTTGAAAACCCTTTCCGCGTTCGAGATTTCGCGTCCAGCACAACACGTTTTCCTCGCTAATTAATGCTGAAATGATGCGTTGTTCAAGGTCGTTCATCTTGGCTTCACGCTCATACATGGTTTTGGAAAGACCTGATGAGGCTACATCTCCCGGTTCTATGTTTACAGGTAACGCCCACGAGGGCTTGCAGAAAATCTTTCCGGTGTCAAGCCATTCCTTGAATTTTTCACGGCCATAAGCCTCCGCTAATTGATTGATACGGTTGCGCAGCACTGTTTTGTATCGCCACTCATTTTGTGCAAAGTCTTGATAGCGGTCGTCATCCCAATCGTCTACCACGCGCAGCAAGTATTTGCGCAATTCGGTGTCAGAAATATGGTCTAGTTTCCCCAAAACAGCAATCATCCTGGTTGCCGCTTTTTGTCGAACAGGAGATCCCCTTCTTCACCTGAAAACGGATCAATCTTATATTTAAGGAAAAATTGGGGCAAATGAAGTGCTCTGGCTTGTTCCCGGAACACATCGCGGAGTTGATATTTTTTCACTTGTTTATTTAGTGCGTCTGGAATGTGAGCAGTATGGGTATTAATGGTTTCTTCAATGGATATTTCTATACGCTCCTGATTGTGGCTTTCATCAACAATTACCACGGGATTAAGGTGTCTTAGTGCAGCCATACTGGATGTTGGGTCAATCCCTTCGGGTGCATCAAAAGTGCCGTTTTCAAACTCAAATCCAATATTCGCACCGTTCTCTTGGTTCATCTTTCGGTCGTCCTTATTCCGTGCTCGAAGGCTGTCGAACGACATGACCACGACCGTCAGTTGCTCACGGGTTGCAGTGGCATGTAAACCACTGAGCAAGCGTTGTTTGTCATAAATTTCCACACGGCTGCCAAACTCCGTATCAAGCCGCATCCGGTAAGGATGGTTTTTGTCGCGCAGGTTTTTTATCGTCTGTTCCAAAATTGGCAGACTGGGCACAAGCATACCACGGCCTGCGCTTTCAGCATCGGGTAGGCTCGGAATACCGGCGAAAGCGCAGCACAGGCCAAATAGGTTTTGCCGCCACCCGTAGGTACTTTTAAACAGAGGTGTGGCACACCGGGTACGTTTTCTTTGTAAGGTTCCACCGCCTCGCTCTTCGTTGGCACGAGCGGTGCGCGCGGATGTTCGCGCCAAAAAAGGTCGAAGGCCATGCGCGTGGAGCGGCCTTCTAGCAAGCTTAGAAAACGGTCAAGATCACTTATGACCTGCTGCTGGTAGGGTTTTAGTTGCATTTTAGCGGGTACAAAGAGGACTTATTTGTCACAAAGATGTTGTTCTTATGGAACATTGTTTTCTCTTTTTCGTCCCAGCGGGACGGTATCTTTGTAGCAGCATTGTTGATTTTATTGCCGGCCCGTAGGGTTGGTATTCCTGTCTGTCAAAACGTCATCGAAAAATTCAAACAAATATTCCTCTTTGAATTCAATGTCGTACCGGCGTAAAAGTGCCAAATATTCTTCTTTAAAGGTTTGTCTTTGATGGTGCTCAGGCTGGTTCAATATGTATTTGATGACCGTGTCTAACTCTTTTCTAGCATGAGAAAATGCACCAAAGCCTTCCTGCCATTGGAATCGGAAAGGTGTAAAATGTTTTTCCTTGATGAAATTCGTGGTTTCCGTTTTCAAAACCTGTACGGTATCGGAAAGTGAAATCGCCGGGTTTGCGCCAATCAGGATGTGTGCATGATCTGGCATCAGGTAGATTGCCAACAGTTTGTGTTTTTTATGCTGTAAAATGCCCGTCATGTATCGCTCTGTTTCTTCTCTAAAAGAAGGTTTTATGAGCGATTGCCTGTATTTAACAGCAAAAACCAGATGGGTGTAGAGTTGGGTATATGTGTTTGCCATATGGGTAGTTTGGGGTGGTTTGTTACAAAGATAACGGTTCTGTAGAATGCGCACAAGTCCCAGCGGGACTTAATCTTTGTAGAAATTTGCAAAGGGCGTTTCCCTCGTTCCGTAGGAACGGCATCTTCGGGGGCGCCAAAAGCCTCAGAGGGGGTATATCTTTGTAGCAATAGAGAATAAGATTTGTTTGGCGTTCCCATCTGGAATTTTTTAGATACCGTTCCTACGGAACGATGAACAAATTTCATTCTCCATTGCTACAAAGATATAGCCCCGATGGGGCTTTTCGTTTTGCTCACAACCTCGGTATATCTCTCGGTATTTTTTTGAAGCGAATACCACGGGCTTGCATTAAATCATCAGGCAAAGTGCAATAATCTGCGTAAACTACTGCGGTTTCGCCAGTTTTGGCAGCCAGAATGGTAGAAAGCAGTTCAATATCTAGCACCACGGCTTGCTCGCGATCATAGCAAAACCACCAGGCCGTGCCTTCATGAACGCCCAGTAACCAAGGGTGCTGAAGTGACCCGCCTTCGCCTACGGCTACGGCGGGTGAACGGGTTTCTGCGTGCCGCACATACCTGCGGATGGCGGCCTCTCCAACTTCCTCGTTGAGCAGACCATCTTCCCGGAAAAGCGGCTCGCCAAGGGTGTAAAAATCAAAACCGCCGCCTGTGCCTTCCTTGTCACCATAACCCGCCATGACCCGCCGCACCCGCTCCGCCGTGAGGGTTTCGGCGTAGTCTTCCATTTCAATGAGTATGAATTTGCGGTTGCCTCCGTCTTCTTGGTTTAGGTTTAATACAGCGTGGGCCGTTGTGCCGGAACCGGCGAAGGAGTCGAGAATGATGGAATCGGGGAGAGTAATCCAGTTTAACACCCTTTCAATAACAGGAGTATTTTTTTCTGTTTCAAATTCAGTTTCACTACCTGAAAGCAAAATATCCATCCAATTATCACTCAACAACTTTGAATCTTGTGGCGGGACGTAATACTGAATTACTTCGTCAATACTTTTTCGAACAAAAGATAATTTCTCATTCGTTGCTCTCATGTGTTCAAAATAGTATTCATCCAAAGTAAGTTCAGTACCGGAGTTCAAAAAGATATTGTAGTTTTCAACTGCCTTTTTCCCTCTCACCTCTTCTCATCGCCATTGGCCTTTATTAGGTTTTATGCCTAAAAGTTCATACCGCATTGTTGGCCTGTCAGTACCTCTCCAAAATGTGTCCCATTTGCCGTCCTGTTCTGAATCAAGTTTCCTTGAGAGTTTAGGGATTTTAGTTTGAGGAGATTTTGAATAAAAGAGAATATACTCATGTCAATGTAAATGCACTTCACGCGGCCCTCATACTCAGGGAGTAGTGCTTTCAGCGCTTCGAGATTGTCGCCGTGGAGAATGCGGTTGCCGCTGGCGGAGTCGCCGTGGGTATATTCGTGATTTAAGGTGCGAAAGGGCACCTCAAGGTGGTGGTTGAGGACTTTATCTTTTCCGATCCAGTGGAGGGTGGGCATGGCGATTTAGAGCAGTTGTTCGTGCAAAATAAAGCACGAAAAAAGGCAATTTTTGCGAGGATGCCATGACAAGTTTTGAGAAATGCCCATTCAGGCCCAAAGGAGATAGATAGATGAGATTCCACCAATGAGATCCCGATTATTTTAGGATTGATACGTCCCAGAGGGACGAAATCTTTGTAGAAATGCCAACGGATATTTCACCCGTTCCGTAGGAACGGCATCTTTGGGGGCGTTAGATACCGTTCCTGCGGAACGATGAACAAATTTTATATTACAATGCTACAAAGATATCGTTCCTATGGAACGGCGGGCTGTCCCTTTTTTTCCACGGAGCTACAAAGATATTGTTCCTACAAAACGGAGGAATTTTTCTAGAATGTCATGTAGATTCATCCCGAAGAAAAACTGGGACGTCCTCACTCGCTTCTCAACGACTCCACCGGATTCGCCAAGGCCGCCCGCAAACTCTGAAAGCCGACCGTCAAAAACGCCACGATAACAGCGGCTAAAGCCGCCACTACAAACACCCATCCTTGTATATCAATGTGATAGGCAAAATTCGCGAGCCATTGTTGCATGAAATAATACGCAACAGGGCTGGCAATCAAGATCGCCAGCACTACAAGTTTAAGGAAATCCTTGCTAAGCAAAGCGACCACAGAGCCAACGGACGCACCCAGTACTTTACGGACCCCGATTTCTTTGGTGCGTTGTTCGGCAGTAAAAGTTGCCAGACCAAACAAGCCAAGGCAAGATAACAGGACGGCCAGGCCAGCGAAGTATTTGGAAAGCGCCGACACACGGTTTTCCGTTGCGTATTGTTGCTCGAAATCCTCGTTCAAAAAGCGGTATTCGAAGGCGTAACCCGGATTGAATGACTCGTAAAAGGTCTTAATGCGCTGGATTGTTTCACGTTCCTTTCCTGCTTCCAAACGAGTCATGATGGAGGTGGTTCGCTTGGGATCAATTTTGAAAAAAGCGGGTTTGATGGCCTCCCGAATAGATTGCAGGTGAAAATCTTTCACAACCCCCAGGATTTGGTAGTCGTCTCCCCAGAGCTTGATCGTTTGCCCGATAGGGTTTTGCAGGTGCATGGTCTCTATAGCTGTTTCATTGAGTACCAGCCCGGCACTATCAGCGCCAAAAGATCTGGAAAAGGAACGGCCGTCTGCCATTTTAAGATCCAGGGTTTCAATAAGGTCATAAGTGCCCGTCAGATTGCTAAACGTAACCGTTTCATTCGCTTGTTTTCCAGGCCATTCCACGCCAATAGTGAAGGAATTGGCGTCCAGAAACCCTCCGCTGATCCCGGAGGCGTGTACGACGCCAGGAATTTGATTCAATTCCGCCAGAAAAGTTTCCAGACCATTACCCAGCTTCCCTTCCCGGCCAAATTGGATGACCTGATCCCGGTTAAAGCCCATGTTTTTGGTTCGAACCAATTGAATTTGCTCATAAACCACCATTACCGCTATGATAAATGCTATAGAAAGGGAGAATTGTAACACCACCAATCCTTTGCGTGCTAAAAGTTCGCCCGAATTTCGGGAGGCTTTGGCTTTTAACATCGTAATTGGCTTAAAACTGGAGAGATATAAAGCCGGATAAATGCCTGCTAACAAGCCGGTAAGTGCCCCAATCGCTAAAAATGGAACGACCCAATCCCAATTGGTATGTAGCAGCAGGGATTTGCCCGTCAGGGCTTTGAATGCCGGCAAAATCCAATACACGATCCCTGTAGCAAGTAAGAGGGAGCAGAAGCTTAAAATCAGGGATTCGCCCATGAATTGGGCTGCAAGGCCTCCTCTGGAAATCCCAATGGCTTTTTTAATACCGACCTCTTTCATACGCAAAGAGGCTCGCGCCGTACTGAGGTTCATGAAATTGATGCAGGCGATGAGTAGAATAAACAGGGCTATCAGACCAAACAACTTAATGTAGTCGATTCGACCGCCTTTGATCATTCCGCCCTCATATTGGTCATACAAGTACCGATCCGAATAGGGCTGCAGAAACAAAGTGACTTTGGCTTCCGGAAGTTTTTGTTGCAAAAAACCAGCAATTTTTTGCTCAAAAGCCTTTACATCAATGCCTTTTTTTAGCACCAAAATGGTACTGGGTGCGTGGTTGCCCCAACTGATGTTTCGCTTGAATAAGTTGGGGTCACGGAAGGACTGAGCGGTTAAAACAAAATCAAATTGATTCGAAGAACTGGCGGGAAGGTCCTTGAAAACACCCGTGACCATACACTGGCGATTGAAATCAGCAAGTTGCCACTGTAGTGGCTTGCCCATTGCATTTTCAGGGCTTTGAAAAAGTGCCGTCGCCAAACGCTCTGAAAGCACCAGAGAGTTGGGGGCTTGCAGTACTTGGTCGGCGCTCCCTTGCAATAGTGGAAAGTTGAATATGCTGAAAAAAGCTTTGTCCGCGAATTCGCCAGTGCCCTTTACTTTTTTATCCCTATCGCCGGAAAGGATAAACTTCATCGGAATTAGATCGGCGGACAAATATGAAGTTGACGCCTGAATCTCAGGCATTTCTGCCGCAAGCGTTTCAGCCAACAAGTCGGGGGTTGACGCTATGGTTCGTATTCCTTCGGAGTCATAGTGATTGGCCATGACCTGATATAACTGTGCATCATTGGTATGGAATTTATCCATGTTCCACTCGTCATTGACCCAGAGGTAAATGAGCAGCACACAAGCCAGGCCGGCCGAAAGACCGACGAGGTTGATGAAAAACGTGCTGCGATGGCGTTTGAAATTGCGGAATATGAGGAGGAGGTTGTGGTAGAACATGGTGTTGATTTGAGTATTTGGTGATTTGAACAGCACTACTCCAAATCCTGCGCCACAACTTCAACTATTTGGTTTTTAGGTTTTTAGTTGCAATTTCTGTGCAATGAAAACGTCCGAACCTGAACATGTGTGTTCGGATTCGGACAGCATTCTTTGGAGAGGATGGGGACGGATGGCACGGATGAGATAAGTAATCCTATCTGTGAAAGTCCGTGTTTCATCGTGCCATCCATGGCCCATTCATCACAACTTAAGCCATCTTCTGTGTCTCGTCAGAATATTCACTCAAAGAGTTAAGGAATGCTATATTTGCCGTCAGTATTTTGGCTTTTTGGTTAAAGCGCGATCGGTTTATTCTGTCGTTTGAATACTAATTATATGCCTAATCCAGAAGCCTTTAGTTCATGGTCGCGCTTCTCTAATCACTTAGATTTGGCAATGCAATGTACAAATTTACAGCACTTTTTTTCCTGATTGCGATCACTTTCAATGTCTCGCAGGCACAATCTGACCTCGTTGGCTACTACAGTTTCTGCAATTGCAATGCCAACGACAACAGCGGTTACGGCAATCACGGCACCTTGTCCGGCAACCCAGCTTGTGTGCCCGGACAGCGGGGTGTGGGCTTTTTGTTCAACCAGAATCCCGGCTCCAACGGTTGTGGGAAGCCAGGGGGTGAATACGTCCAACTACCGCCTTATGGTGCTATCTGGGGGACGGGTTTTACGGTATGCGCCTGGGTTCGCTTTGATGTTATCTCGTACTATGAGCGCATTATTGACTTTGGGAACAGCTCGGGCGACAGTGGAGGCATGCCCATCTGGTTTGGGCGCGAAGGTTCGAGCAACAACCTCACGCTGGAAAGTTGGATATCCAGCAATGGCACGACCAACCGCAGCCTCGGGCGACTCGTTGCGCCCAATGCCATCACCAATGGCAACATCGAATACTACTGTGCTACCATCAGCGGCGACACGATGCGCATCTACGTCAACGGTGTGCTGAAAGCCCAGAAAAAAGGGCATCCGATCCTGAATGTGCCACGCTCTCAAAATTTTATCGGGCGTTCCAACTGGTGTTCCAATGATCCTGATTTTAAAGGCTTTATGGATGAAGTCCGTATCTACAACCGGGCGCTAACCGAGACAGAAATCAATTCCTTGTATCAGCAAACCCCCACCTTTGGCGCTTTCCAAAGCCCGGTTTTGTCGGGCACTTCGGTGCAGTTGAAGGCACAGGGCGGCATTGACTACCAGTGGT
>JANMME010000987.1:0-2311 GCA_031373015.1 Saprospiraceae bacterium | reverse complement strand
TCGTGTATTTGCAGTTGGCAGGAAAGGACATTTCGTAAGTGTTAAGTGATGAGTGATAAGTGATACGAGACCTATGAGGTTTTGAAAACCTCATAGGTCTGGGCCATCGAATTTCGAAAGCCCGGCAAAAGTAGCATTTCAGGAAATTGGCTGGGAAAAAATTTACCCTAAAAACAGATCATGGACTAAAATGCTGGTTTTATCTCGGAATGACTTGTTCGAGTTAGGAAAAGTGTCCGTTCTTTGGCCGTGGAAAACGAGTCTTTTGAATACATTTTTCAGGCATCCGGCAGCTGTAAATAGCGCCATCCACGATTGACAAAACCAATCACCACTTCCACATCGATATGAAATATACCGCACTCAGCCCCGATCTTTACAAAACCAACCGCAAACGCTTCACCGCCGAAATGAAGCCCGGCACCGTCGCCATTTTTAACTCGAACGACCAAGCCCCCCGCAATGGCGATGCCTATCACAACTTCCGGCAAAACTCCGGGCTGTTCTGGCTCACGGGCATTGACCAGGAAGAAACCATGCTGTTGCTTTTCCCTGGTTGCCCGCGCGAACAGCACGAAGAAGTCCTCATCATTCGCCGCACCAACGAGCACCTCGCCGTCTGGGAAGGCCACAAATACACCAAGGAAGAAGCCACCGCGGCATCGGGTATTGAAAAGGTGTATTTCCTGGATGAGGCAGAAAAAGAAATCAACGAACTCATCTTGCTCTCGGAGGGCATCTATTTGAATCTTAACGAGAACGATCGTTTCCTGTCGCCCGTAGAATACCGCGATCTGCGCTATGCACGCGACATTCAGGCGCGTTATCCGGCGCACACCATCCACCGTGCCCAGCAGATTTTGAAACGGTTGATGACCGTCAAAACCCAATGGGAAGTAGCCGCGACCCAACAGGCGATTGACATCACAGAAAAAGCGTTCAAACGGGTGCTGAAATATGTAAAACCCGGCGTCTGGGAACATGAGATAGAGGCCGAGATCATTCACGAGTTTATACGGAACCGTGGCACAGGGCATGCCTATACGCCTATTATCGGCTCAGGCAAAAACGCTTGTGTGCTGCATTACATCGAGAACAACCAGCAATGTAAGGACGGCGACGTGTTGCTCATGGATTTTGGCTGTGAATACGCCAATTACAACGCCGACCTAACGCGCTCCATCCCGGTCAATGGCCGATTCACTACGCGCCAGCGGGCCGTGTACGATGCCGTGCTGCGGGTACTAAAAGGCGCACGAGCGATGTTGGTACCCGGGACAAAATTTGTCGAATACACCAAAGAAGTGGGCAAGATCATGGAAGGCGAACTGCTCGGCCTGGGCCTCATCACCAAAGACGATATCGCTAAGCAAGACAAGGATTGGCCAGCTTATAAAAAATATTTCATGCACGGTACCAGCCACCATTTGGGGCTGGATGTGCACGATCTGTTTTTCCGCTACGATACCTTCCGGGCTGGCAATATGCTCACCTGCGAGCCAGGCATTTACATCCCCGAAGAAAACCTCGGCATCCGCATCGAGAACAATATTGTGATCACTGAAAAAGGGAATATTGACCTTTTCAAAAATATCCCGATGGAAGCGGAAGAGATCGAGGAGTGGATGAACTAGGGTTAAACCGCAAAATGTAAAACAGGAGAACCGCAAAATTTAAAACCGAGCAACATGATCCGAAGAAGGCCAAAATCTTCCACTTTTCAAAATCAAGTGCCTCATGGTTTTAAATTTTGCGGTTCTCCTGTTTTACATTTTGCGGTTTAAATCTTCCTAATTCCGGGCCTGCGCCTGCTTCTGTCCCCGTTGAAATTCCTTGTAACTCGCCAGCATTTCCTTGCTCGGTTTTTCGCCAGTATTTACGACTGCCCAGGTTATTTCTGGGCGCAGCGCAAGGGTTTTTGCATCTTGTTGAACGCCCACAAAACCCGCAATGAACTCCATTTTCATTTTATGCCCATTGTCGTCCAATAGGAATTCCACTTTGGAGCGCCCATCGCCCAGGCCTTCAGGCTTTACGTCAAAATCAGGTTTCGCACCGCCGATGTAAGGGTTGCGCTCGGAATTGATGTAAGGGAAAAATTTGAGCATCCAGCCGTTCATGTAAGTAATGCTGGAGCAGACTACGTCTTCTTCGCGCTCTTTGTACATATTGTTCCAGAACTCCAGGTCAGGGTTTCCTTTACATGTTTCGGTCATTTGGTGCAAAATAGGGGCAAGATCATCCGTCCACCAGGAAAGCTCGTATTTACCCAGGGCTTTGGTTTTTTCTTCCAAAAGTGCCCAGTCTTCAG
>JANMME010000979.1:0-3888 GCA_031373015.1 Saprospiraceae bacterium | reverse complement strand
GGACCTCCATGTACCGGCGGCTTTAGCCGCAGGACCTCCATGTACCGGCGGCTTTAGCCGCAGGACCTCCATGTACCGGCGGCTTTAGCTGCAGAACCTTGCACTATAATGGGGGTGCGACATGAAGTCGCACCCCCATTTCAGTCGGTTAGCAGCAGGCCTATTTTAAAGATAAATCCTGCACTTTCACCCAAGCATCCTGCTGCTAAAGCCGCCGGTACTACTACACCTTCAAATCCCGCTGAAACACCTGCCCGCCCGACTGCAACCTATACTGATACAATCCTGGACTGATATACCATTCAGGTGCCCTGAAATGGAAGGTGTAGGCGCCCCGATCCTTGTATTCGTTTACAAGTGTGCGCAGTATATGACCCGCTGAGTCCAGGATTTGAAGCCTAACCGGGCCATTTTGTATCATCGCGTATTTAATTTCGATGGTAGCTGGCTCCGTTGGATGTGGGTTGTGGCCCAATAGCGTGCACTTTCCGTTGTCGCCTTGGAGCGGCTGAACCGGTGGCACAAGACCGGGAATGATCGGATTGTTGTTTTGCCCCATCACGAAGTTGACAAGTTCGGGCGAATTGCCCATCCAATCCTGCAAAATCGTGCTGTACACCGAGCGGAAATCCACACTGAACGGCGGGTCGCCATAAGGATCGGGGCTGCTGAGATCTTGGTACTCACCTGTAAATCCATTGCCAATGCCGCCACCAAAAAGCATCATAGGCGTGCCCCAGCCGTGGTCGGTGCCCTGCGAGGCATTCTCATAAATGGTGCGGCCAAATTCGCTAAACGTCATGCCCAGCACCTTGTTCGGCAGTTCGGTATTGCCGCCAAAAGCGAGGTCGTCATAAAATGCCTTGACACCGTCGGCAACGTTTTTCAAAATATTAAGGTGGTAGTCGTATTGTTCCGCATGGGTATCAAAACCACCGATCTCGACCATGAAAACGCGCGTGCCCAATTTGCCTTTGATGAGTTTGGCGACAATGGCCAATTGCTCCGCCAGATAATTGTCCGTCGGGTAATTGACCTGGTTTTTTCCTTTGGAATAGGCTTCCTTGATGGTCTGTGCGTAGCGGAAAGCGGCATTGGCCGTTTGGCGGACGTACGCCAGTTCAAGTTCGCGGGGCGTGGTGCCCAACAACGAGGTATCGTACAATTGGCCTGTTTGCGCAATCTGATAAAACTCTTGCGGACTGCTCACAGCGAGTGCCATGTTGGCCGAATCGGCGCGGAACACGAGGTCTGTTTGCACTCCAATTTGCAAAGCAGGGGGCACCGTGGGCGGCGTTTCAAGGAATGCCGCGTACTCGTTGTCGAGGAAACGGCCCATCCAGCCCGTGTCCACCACCACTTCAGCATCGCTCCCCGAAGCTATGATGTCGTAGGACCGAAAGTGACTGTAGTTAGGCTGAGGATAGCCCACATTGAAGATGACCTTCATCATGCCATCGTCCCAGAGCGGTTGCAAAGCGTTGGTAACCAATGGCATTCCATATTCATTGCTCATGGCCCAGAGGTTCGAGTCTTGCACGGCGATGGTTGGGCGAAGGTTGTAATAGTATTGGTTGCCGCGCTCAATGATGGTGTTGAGGCCGTCATTTCCCCCACTAAAGCGGATGAGCACGAGGATACGGTCGTTCGAGCCATTGGTGAGCGAGGCCATGAGCGGCGTGGGCTGGAAAGCGCGGAGGCCGATCTTGCCCATCATTAGGCTGCCTGCGCCGAGGATGCCCGAAGCGGAAAGGAAATCTCGGCGGCTCCAGAGTTGGTGGTCGCGCGTGTGGGCTTCTCCGTGTTCTTGACACGCGCCATGGCGAGGATGTTTATGTTTTTGACTCATGATCTTATCTGATGACGATGGTCGTTGGCACTTGGCGTTAGGTTCGATGCTTAGCTGCCGCGCTTGGCGTAAAAACAAACACCAAGCGCGACAGAAATAATGGCTTACACTTTTCGATACGCAGTACCGATAGCAAGCAACAAAAAGGCAATCAGCAACATCCAATAATGGTACTGTGCCAATTCCCCAATGGGGACAAAACGCGCCAAAATGGCCAGTACGCCAAGGATGATTGCGATAATCCAAAGCACTTTGTTGGGGGCGCTGGGTAGGAATTCTTTTCTTTTTGCCATGATATGTGTTTGTTTAAAATTTTGAAATTGTTGTGACTGAGATTTGACAACTTTTCAAAAGTTGTCAAACCTGTTAAAACGGGTTATGTCAACTGAAATTCCGGCAACCGCACCAAATAATACAGCAGGTTCACCATCTGGTACGGCGCTTCGTCCCAGTAAAGATTCCAAGAACCGTCTTGGTAATAATTCTCAGGAATCCCCGCTTTAAAATTGATGATCGCTGCTTGCACATGCACGGGTTCTAAGGATTGTCCTGTAAAAAACTCCACCAAAGCAGCCGTGATGACTGCGGGATCGTTGCTGTCGTTGGTCAAAGTCTGCGCAAGGGTACGAAGGCTTTCCCGAGATGGCTCTTCTGTGGTAAGCCAGTAAGCGATTGCAGAGCTGTAATTCCAACGAGCCGTGAGCGTGTTCTCGTTGATCCAGCTCCGATGGCCTTTCCAACCTGCCACATTCGGTGGGTTGAACACTTCCTGGCCCAATTGATACGACCAGTAGCCAATAGCATCCCAGCGGCCATCCTCTACCAAGGATGCGGGCGTATCTGCTGCTTTGTAAATGTTCAGCATAGACTCGAGCGGGCTTTTGTGGCGAACGTTTATGTACGTTTCCTCAAAAAAATGCTCGCTTTTGAAGAGTTGCTTTAGCACCGGAAGCAATTCCCAGTTATTGTCCTGAAAGGTTTGTGCCAAACCTGTAATGACCTCGTTGTCAATATTTTGATAGACAAAATGCTTGTACAGTTTGCTCGCAATAAAATGGGAAACCTGTTCAGCGCGGGTCGAAAAAATCAGGTTGTGGGCAGTGGTGTAGCCCAAATTGCTTGTTTGGCCAAAGACCGTTTTTGGCGTGTTGTCGTGCAGCGTTGGCTCGTAGAAAGGAGGGTCGCACTGGTAGTTGTCAGCCCGCCATCCTGTGAGCGCACGCGCCATGTCAACGATATCAGCTTGGGTGTAGCCATTGCTTTCGCCCATGGTAAAAAGTTCCATGAGTTCTCGGGCGTAGTTCTCGTTCGGCTGACCGGCTATGCTTAGGTTGCCGTTGAGGTACACGAGCATGGCCCCCGTCTTGCCCATTTCGCGGGCAAAGATTCGGAAGTTGCCAAATGCCTGGTCGTGTATCATGGAAAAGTAACTCCAGAGATAGGCGTTACAGCCGTACACGTTTAGTGCCGTTACGAAATGGTTATGCCAGAAAAGCGCCATTTTGGCCCGGATGCCTTCATCCAACATCTCTTGGAGCCAACGCCTGCGCAGTTCGCCTTGGTGGATAAACGCAAGATTTGGGTCAGGATTGGCGACGTATTCGTCCATCGTCCAGCCACCCCAGTAGGGCGGGTCGGGCGGGCCGAGGTCGGCGGCGGTTTCCAACAACTGGTCAATCAAATCACTGGGCGACATCTGCAGCCCCTGCTGAATCTGCGCCAGCGACGCGCCGAAGCCCATCCGGCGGTAGAGGTGGGCCACTCGGCGGGCGTTCCAGGGCTTGGCCGCTGTGGGCACATAAGGCGCGAGCAGGTCTTGCACCAGTGGCGGCGCGGCAAGGGCGGGGGGGATGCGTTCAATAAGTGTAGGCATGGCTCGGAAGTCGAACTATTTTCGAGGCAAGGATAGCAAAGATTTTAGGAATGAGGAAGGGGAAATTTTAACGAGTGTCTTCAAGAAATTGCGAAGTGAAAAAACAACACTTACCAACTCTTTTCTAAATGGGCAAGAATTGCAAACTTTGCCCACCTTATCTACA
>JANMME010000969.1:0-6590 GCA_031373015.1 Saprospiraceae bacterium | reverse complement strand
TGGAAAGAAACCCGCCCCGCGCGCGTCTGGGTGCTTGCCCGGAGCTTTTCGGGCCCAGCACAACCCAAAATAACCACACGACCGGGTACGCGGTGCTGGGTCAACCAATGAACGAAGCAGCGGGAATAATTCTGGTTTGCGCTGTACCTCGTCCAAAATGACCAGATTTTCCTCGTTTTCCTTCAAAAAGAACTCGGCATTGTGTAAGTGGTTCAGGTCGGAAGGGAGTTCAAGATCGAGGTACACGGTTTTTCGACCCAGTTGCTTCACGATGGACTTCGCAAGGGTGGTTTTCCCCGCCTGTCGAGGCCCTGTGATGCCAACCACAGGAAAAGCGTTCAACCTCTGAAATAGGCTTGGTTCGATATTGCGCGGATAAACCATCGCTTTTTCCAGACAAATCTAAAGAGCAATTTTAGATTTGTCTGCAATTTTTTTAACAGCGGTTTTCATCCCTTCTTTTCCGACTCCGCTTTTATATGTATCAAGGGCTTTTTTTCGACTACCCCATAAACTCCCAAGCTGTCCGATACGCCCCATGCTCCGCACAATAATCCAGAAACTCCTGATAGAACTTATTCTGTCCAATCGTCGCCGAATCCCCGATCACCACCAGCACCATCCGGGCCCGGGTCATGGCCACATTCATGCGGCGGTAATCCTGCAAAAAGCCGATCTCATGCTTGTCATTGGAACGCACCAGACTGATATAAATCACATCGCGCTCCTGTCCCTGAAAGCCATCTATCGTGTTGATATCCACTGTCCTAGCCAACAGCAGGGGCGCCAGCAGCGCATCCTCCCGAAACATCGCTTCCAGATGATTCACCTGTTCCCGATAAGGCGAAAGAATGCCGATGCTCGGAAGTATTTCAGCGACTTTTGACATGGACGCAGCATCCGCGTCTGCGGAATACCCGTACCGCAACAACACCTGCATCAAATGCTGCCGCACAAGCACGGCTTCATCCGCATTGAATCGGCTCGGGTTGCGGTGCAAAGCCCCGGTGCTTACCTGCAAGCGCTCCTCAAAACCGCAGCCAGCGGTGTCAATAAACGTAACCCCAATCTCCGAGGGCTGGAAATCAGGGCTGTACAACTCCCGCGTGGCGACACTGGAATGCGCCACCAGCGCCCCCTGATAAAAATATTGATTGGAAAACCCCATAATCACCTGATGCATACGGTATTGCACCGTCAGCAGCTTGACTTGCCCGGGCAGGTAAACCAGACAGCGTTCGATCAGGGTGGTGGACAATCCCTGCCGGGAAGCCTCCAGGTTTTTCACCGTCGGCGGCAATTGAAACGGATCGCCGGCCAGCACCACCCGGCTGCATTTGATGATCGGAATCCAGCAGGCAGGTTCAAGGGCCTGCGCCGCCTCGTCAATCACACAGGTGCGAAATCGCCGCTTTTCCAGGAGCGGGTGCGCCGCGCCCACCAGCGTACAGGTGATGGCCTGTGCGCCGCTCAATATCTCCTCAACAATGCGGTCTTCCAGCATGCGCGCCCAGCCATCCAGGTCACGGGCTTGTTGCTTGAGGTGGGTGCGTTCCCGGCGGTCTTCAGGCCCAAAGCTGCGCTTGAAACGCGCCGCCTGCCGACGGTACTCTGCCGCTTCGATCTTTACTTTTTTAATGTTTTTTGCTTCGGGGTGCGCCGCCAGCAGCGCGTCCACGGTATGTTGGAGCACACTGTCGTCCACCCGGCTGATGTTACCGATGCGCACCACGTTCAGGCCCTGTCCTGCCAGGCGCTCGGTGAGCAGGTCGGCGGCGGTGTTGCTCGGCGCGGTGACGAGCACGGTGCTTTCGGTCTGGGCCAAGGCTTTGATCGCTGCCACCAAAGTGGTCGTTTTGCCCGTGCCCGGCGGACCGTGGATAATGGCGACATCCGGGTTGTACAGAATGGCCTCGACGGCGATTTGCTGAGACGGATTCAAACCCGGCACTTCGGTGGAATGGGTTGGAGCAAGATGCTTGGTTGATTTAGCACCCGTAGTCAAAATCTCTCGCAATTCCGCCAGCCGATCTCCTTTGGCGGCCATCACCTTTTCTAGCGCGCGATCCATCTCGTGGTAGCTGCGATCGTCGAAAAGCATGTCCACCCCGAGTTGTCCGGCGTTGATCCAGTCCGGCACATCCCGGGCGTTGAGGATGATCTTCATGCGGTTGCGCTCCACGAAGTTGATCACGCCCGACTGGTTCGGTTCATCCACCCCTGGTGCTTGCGTGAACAAGCTCACCGGCTGTCCGGCACGGAGTTGGTGCGGCGCGTTCAGCTGCGTGGTGCGCTCCACGATGACAAAGGCCTTCTCGCTCAAAGCGAATCCGGTATTCAACACCTGCAGCGGATACCAGGTGTAGCCCTGCTCCACGCGGTCAGAGAGCGGTTTTTCGCGCACGAGTTCGAGAAAAGCACGGTGGTCGGCTTCTTTTTCCTGGCGGAGGAGTTGGCGGAGTTTTTGGAAGTGTGGGTGGGTGGGTGTAGAGGACATTTGGGGGGCGAAGGTACGGCGGGAGGGGGATTATTGTGGCTCGCCAACGGTTGGCTTGCCGCCTGTGCCGCCTTGCGTTGGGTTTGAGCGTAGGCTTTGGGCGGCATGGACGGCAAGCCGTTGTAAATGCCCATTAAGTTAAGCTAAGTTTATAAAGCGAGAGACGACCTTTGTGATAAATACCACTCTATCATGGGGCAGCCTCTCAGCAAATACTTTAGGGCCGTACGGCTCATGGTTGCAAATATAGTCAACTCTCCCGGACTTTACTTTCATCGTCCTGGGGCTGATTTTACCCGGCATCGGTTGTTGCCCGCCGAGCTAACGGTGTGGCTCGTTTTGTCCTTGTTGCGCCAGAGCCTTTGTGTCGAGATCGGCCATCTTTTTCAACGCTTGGATGCGCCACAAAATATGCCGACCAAGCGCGCCCTTGTGCAGGCCCGCAACAAGATACGGTATTCGTTTTTTGCCGACATGTTCCACTTGACCTCAGACCTGTTCTCCTGCGCTATTTTTTGTCTATAACCTATTGTTTATCAATTAATTATCTCCTTAATATTTTTATTATCTCTTTTTTGCTTGCCGCCATCGTAGGCTTTGTTGGCGGCGGTAACCGCCAGGTGAGGCCATGGATTGATGGGTGTTTAAGCCCCTCAAAAAGTATTCACAAAATTGAAAAGACCAGGCCTTCCCTTTTGGCCATCGAGATAAACTCAGGTTTTGTTTTTGCGGGATATGCCCTCGTCCTGACCCTTCAGGATTCGCTGCGCTCAGAAGGACACAACGGTTTGGTATACGTACTGGCACTCAGAGGTAACGCTGATGCAATCCCGGCAGCTAAAGCAGCCTGTACAGCCACGTCCGGCAGCCGAAGAAGCCGGTACAAAACGCTCACCTCAGACATCCCCCGGTTAAAATACTTTTAAACCCGGCATTTGCATGAAACACACAGCCGAATCGCTGTTTCTTTGTGACCGTTTTGAAACTTCCATTCGCAACCATTTCATCCATTTATTATGCGCATCACCCATTATAGTGTCCTAATCTTCTTCTTTGCATCCTTGGCCAGCACCACCTTGCTTGCCCAAAACTCCATAAAATGGTCGTTCTCAGCCAAAGACGCGGGCAATTGCCAGGTAGACCTCATTTTTACCGGCATCCTTGACGAAGGCTGGTACACCTACTCGCAGTTCCTCGAAAGCGAAGACGGCCCAGTGGCCACCTCGATCACGTTCCAAGAAAATCCGAGCTTCAAACTCCTGGGCAAAGCGGTGGAGAGCGGCGAGATCATCACAGTGCAAGATCCTGTTTTTAACATGAAACTAACCAAGTTCAAGCACAAGGCCATCCTAACGCAACGGGTGGAAGTGAAAGATCCCAGCAAGCCCATTACAGGTTACATCACTTGCATGACTTGCAACGATGAAATGTGCCTGCCGCCCAAGGACGCGAATTTCTCGTTCAACATCCCGGCACTCACGGGCTGCAAAACCAACCATTGATTTACCATTTTTTGTCCTAATAATATGCACACCGGCATTCGATCTTTTATGCGCCGTAGCCTTTTCACCCGCCGAAGCCTTGGCGTAGGTTGGGGCGTAGGCGGGTTTACCCATCAAAGCCTTTTTACCCGCCGTAGCCTTTTTACCCGCCGAAGCCTTGGCGTAGGCTGGGGCATTGTTGGGCTTCTCCTCCTCTTTTCCATTTCTCTTTCTGCCCAAAACCCCATAAAATGGGCCTTCTCCACCAGAGATGCGGGCAATTGTCAAGTAGACCTCATCATCACCGGAATCATTGAAGACGGCTGGTACACCTACTCACAATTCCTTGAAAGCGAGGATGGCCCGGTGGCCACTTCCTTCACCTTTCAAAAAAGTGAGGAATATAAACTGCTTGGCAAAGCAAAAGAAGGCGGCGAGATCATCAAAGTGCAAGACAAGGTGTTCGACATGCTCCTTACCAAGTTCAAGCACAAAGCCATTTTTACGCAACGGGTAGAACTCAAAAACCCCTCGGCGACGATTGAAGGTTATATGAATTACATGGTGTGCAACGACAATATGTGCCTGCCGCCCAAAGATGTAGATTTCAGGTTTGATATCCCTATAATGAGTGGTTGTAGGGGCACCTCCGCACCGCCTAATACTCCGCCAACAAAAAACCCAGGCAATACCCTGGCTACCGCCCCGAAAACAAACAATAGCGGCACTTCGATAGATACCGTTCATTCGGCTACCCCCAATGGTGGCCCCGTCGCTCCAGATGACTCCGCCTTCGCCAAGGCTTCGGCGGATAAAAATTTCAAAGGCTTCTTCTACTCCAAACGCGACATAAACGCCGCACAATTTGTCGGCAACTGCGGCGACACCAGCACCTACGGCACCAGCGACGGGGCATCCTGGGTATCGCTGTTCCTGTTTTGTTTCATTGGCGGCCTCATCGCACTGCTTACGCCATGCGTGTTTCCGATGATCCCAATGACGGTAAGTTTCTTCGTGAAACGCTCCAAAGACCGTAAAACGGGGCTGCGCAACGCATTCATTTACTCGGCCAGCATTGTGCTGATATTTGTCATACTCGGGTCGGCCATTACTTCCCTGTTAGGGCCTTCCGCGCTCAATGAAATGAGCACCAACATGTGGTTCAACCTGTTGATGTTTGTGCTTCTCGTCATATTTGCGTTCTCCTTTTTTGGGTTTTATGAGATCCAACTGCCATCCTCCTGGGTAAACAAAAGCGACAAATTGGCCGACCGGGGTGGACTCCTTGGCACCTTCTTTATGGCGTTCACGCTGGTGCTGGTGTCGTTTTCCTGCACAGGGCCCATTGTGGGCACGCTACTTGTGGAAGCTGCCCGCTCCAATGCAGGCGCCTCGCTTTTTGGCTTTATTCCCATGAAGCCGGCCATCGGGATGTTTGGCTTTGGTTTGGGTTTGGCGCTGCCGTTTGGCTTGTTTGCCATGTTCCCGGGCTGGCTCAATTCGCTGCCCAAATCGGGTGGCTGGATGGACAATGTGAAAGTGACGCTCGGTATCCTGGAACTCGCCCTTGCCTTCAAATTCCTCAGTACTGCCGACATGGTGGAGCAGTGGGGCGTTTTGAAATTTGAGCCGTTTATGATCATTTGGATTTTGTGCGCGTTGCTGTTGGGGTTGTATCAACTGGGCATTTTAAAGTGGAAAGGCAACGAGAGCCCTCCTGGAATGGGGCGCTTGGCCATATCGCTCGCTTCCCTTGCTTTTGCCGTTTATGTAGGCTACGGGCTGGTTACTTACCAATCACTTTCTTTGCTCAGCGGATTGGCACCTCCCGTTCACTACAGTTTCAAGAAAAGTAAAGAAGTAAGAGAGCATGATGGTCCTGGCTGTCCGCAAGGACTGGATTGCTACCACGATTTTGACGAGGCGCTGGCCGTGGCAAAACTGGAAAATAAACCGATTTTTGTAGATTTTACCGGCCATGGCTGCGTCAATTGCCGAAAAATGGAAGAAACGGTGTGGCCTCAGGAAGGCATCCTGAATCACCTCCGTAACGACTATGTGGTGGTATCCTTATACGTCGACGAAAAAGTTCGGTTGTTCCCAGACAATGAATTCGCCTATTTGCTCGACCCAAAAACGGGCGAAAAACTCCGCACCGTTGGCTCTAAATGGGCCTCCTTCCAAGTCAACAACTTTGATATCAGCGCACAGCCCTACTACGTGCTCATGCACAACGATGGCAAAACGGTGCTGACAAAACCCTCCGATTACGCCCATGGGCACGACCCGAAAGTTTACCAGGCTTTCCTGGAATGTGGCTTGGAGGCTTTTAAACGGATAGAGAAAGGTGGGAGCGGGGAAAGGATGGGGATGAAGTGAGAGACCTGTGCCGAGTGTGGGCCGCGCCCCCTGCCCCTAAAGGGCAATGTCGTTGACTTAACCCAAATTTCGTATGTAGTCCCCAACCCTACGGGCCATTGAACCCGACCTTGAAGAAGAATGCGGGGTTTCGGATATCCGCATACTGCATGGCTTGGTAAACTGAGGAGGCTTTGGGTTCGGGATAGGTCCATTGGGACAACAAAATGAGTTCTTGTTGCGCGTTTTTGAAT
>JANMME010000965.1:0-3229 GCA_031373015.1 Saprospiraceae bacterium | reverse complement strand
GAGCGCTGTTTCTTCTGAAAGCATGGATTGCTGGTGAGAAACTACGACGGTTGAGGGAAGTATCCCTTTCAAGCCGATTGTGATTTTGATTTGAACTTTCCCTTTGCCATTTTTTGGCAAAGCACCCACGCGCATGCCGATGCTGGTCAAGGAGGCACACAAAGCTACCATCGTGGAGTCAAACCGCACCAGCCAGCCATGCTTTTGGCCCAGTTTTTTGCCAAACTTTTTCTCCAACGCTGACAGGTAACTATCGTACAGGTTTTCAAAATACTCGCTTTTCATGGTAGAAAACCGGTCGGAAAGCGAGTTCTTCCTCGTCTGGTGCGCTCCCTTGCCGCTAAATTGTTCAAACCTCCTGGTGTTGTACAAATCAGCCAACGATTGGAGCGATTGGTCTTTATCCTGTAATATAGCAAGAATGAACAGGCGCACCAGCAAAGGGGCGAACAAATGTTTCACTTGAACATCTACTCCAACCCCCTGTGCCAAAGCATCCAATTCAGCTTGGGGCAGAAGTTTCAAAAGTTCAGAAGGAGGAATCTTTAGCAACTGCTTTTTCCTACGTTGAACTTGTTTCTTGGCGCGTTCAGCACGGTTGCGGGCAATTGTATTAACGGGCTTCATTTGCTGTAAATATTGATTGTCAGATATTTACCGCAAATAAATGAACTTAATCCACTGATTTCCAATATGTCAAAGAACGTTTCGAACGATTCTAATCCAAAATCCAAAATCCAAAATCGTAAATTTCCTTACCAAATGCCGGGAAACATCCGCCACGTCTGCGCCCGATAGTCCAGATAGGCTGCTCCAAAATGTGCCGCCAATGCATTTTCTTCGGCGTTAATCCGTTGAATATAAGCAACCAACATGGCCGCTGCCGCAACAAGTACACCTACTCAGGCTTGCAATAACACAGCACAACCAACGATGGCCACAAATGCGCCCAAATAGCTTGGATGCCGAAGAAGGCGATAAGGCCCACTCGTGACCAAGCTTTGTGTGTCAGCAGTTTGCACCCTGGCGGTGAAATGCTTGCCAAGTGTTTGGATGGCCCAGATGCGGTATCCTATTCCTCCGGCCATCAAGGTCAGGCCGATCAGATTCCAGCGTGGATCACCCGCATGATCGTCCCGGAAGTAAGCCCATTCGATTTCAGGAATGATGGTACTTACACCAGCCATTATCAGGATCAGCCACACGGTATGACGATCGGCATTTTGATGCGATTCCGTTTCCTGTTGGCGAATGGCAGGTTGACTGAGCCAGAGCGCAGCGGCTGCCCCGATAAGGGCGAGCATTTTCCAGTGCAGTAGTAACTGGGGTGTCCAAAGCATCGGGACAATTTGGTAGAGCAGGATAGCAGCGAGGGTAAAGGTGATTTTTTTCATGATTTAGGCTTCGTTAAGTGTTGAAAGAAGATTGGAGGATGTTTCGGGGTTGACAGGAGCATGATAGTTTTCTGGCTCGTCAGGGTTTAGCCAGATCTCCTGGGCCGCCTCATAAGCCGCTGCCATTCGATGGAGACGAGGCAGGTGTTTTTGATCTAAGCCGTTAAGGGATGCATAAATTATAGCCGATTCTAACTCCTTGTATTTATAGGTAGCAATCGGGCGATAGCCAAAGCGTTCATAACAGGTGGCATGATGCGCTGAAATTTGAAAAACGGTTTCAACCCCCTGATTCAAAAGACAAAATGCCGTGGCTGCTTGTACCATAAAGCGACAGGTTATGGGGCTTTTTTCGCTATCGAGCAAAACAAAACGGCTGGTTTCGGCGAGCTTTCCCATAGGCATGGATTCAAATCTGTGGAGCCACTCCGGCGATAAATGACTGCTTGATCTTGCCATAAATGGGAAGGATAGGGACGGCGCCTTGGCAATGGTTCCAGCTAAAGCGGGATATTTCCTTCCCAAGGCATAGACTAAATGAGCGCGTTGAGGCCCATTGTTGATAAAGCGCATGTAACCAATAGCTTGGCAGCCGTTGGTGGTCTGTTTGTATAGCCCAAAATGCCAGGCGTGTTTGTCCCAGGCATCCACATCTAATCCGAATGCATTGTCGTGCAACAGGAAGCGCAATTCGCTCTGCTGGAACACCGTGTACCGAAGCCGAAGCAGTGCTTCCAGTTCGTCAAGATTGCGTGGTTGGCGTACTACAAGTCGGGAGGATGTTTCGTTTTTCATGCGTTCAACAGATTGAAGTAATGTGAAAAAGCGAGCGATCGAATTATATTTTTTAGGAATTTCGGAAAAATTGCTTTTGTTTTGCAGCAACTTTCTCCGGGTGTGGCCCCAGGTTTTCGAGCGCCTTTGAAGATGAATTTGAGCGAGGCGCGAATCGTTATACGCTTGCAGTCATTTTTTTTGAAGTTTTTTTCAAGGCATCATATTCTGGCCACTGTTGGCCTGTTTGGAGCATACTTCGTTCCTTCAGAACACCTTCATTTGAAGTATTCTTTGCTCACTTTTTCAATTTTGAAAACATGAAAAAAAATCTGCTTTTGCTTGCATTCGCGCTCGTGGCTGGGCGCGGGTTTTCTCAGAATGTGGATTCGTTGCAAGTGGTCAAAACTGTGGATAGTTTGCTCACAAAATCTAATGACTTGAGGAAGGCCCAAAAAAATGTCGAAGCCCTGCTTCCCGCACAGCAAGCAGCGGAAATGTCGAAACAGAATTGGGGCGAAAACAACGCCAGGTACGCCAGTTCTTTACACCGATTAGCGACTGTTTATGCTGGCCTTCAACAATTTGATAAATCTGAAGAATTATACTTAAAAGCAATTGAATTGAGAGCAAACGTGTTGGGCAAGGAGAATCTGGATTACTGTGCGTCTTTGAACGGCCTTGGCTCACTATACTACGGTAAAGGCGACTATGCTAAAACGGAGCCGTTGTTTTTGGGTGTGAAAGATATTAGGGAAAAAATGCTGGGTAAGGAACACCCGGATTATGCCGCATCTTTGAACAACCTTGCAATGATGTATCATGCAAAAGGCGAGTACATAAAAGCGGAACAGTTTTTCTTGGAAGCGAAAGAAATTAGGGAGAAAGTCCTGGGTAAAGAACATCCGGATTATATCTGGTCATTGCACGGTCTTGCCGGTACATACTTTAACAAAGGCGATTACGCCAAAGCGGAGGCGCTTTTTTTGGAAACGAAAGAATTATGGTCAAAAACATTGGGCAAGGAACACCCGAATTATGCCGCGTCATTGCAAAATCTC
>JANMME010000842.1:0-2336 GCA_031373015.1 Saprospiraceae bacterium | reverse complement strand
CAGGTGTGGGCGGTGCATCAAGAGATATTAAACAGCAAAACAGCAAAACAGGAAAACAGGAAAATGTAAAACTAAGAGGGGGGCGATTCCTGCCTAAATTTAGATCATTGTAGAATGCAAACAATTAGACTCGAAATGCTTAAAATCGAGACGGCAGCATTTCCCTCTTAATTTTATATTTTGCGGTTCTCCTGTTTTACATTTTGCGGTTTATTTAGTTTTATATTTTCCTGTTCTCCGGTTTTCCTGTTTTGCTGTTTATTATCTTTTAGATCACAAAGTTCACGGGTTCATCAAAGGGCCTCGTGCGCACCTTTATCTGGCTCTGGTGCAGCACCACGGAATAAGCCGGCACACTTTCCGTCAGCCAGGAGTTGCCTCCAATCACGGAATCGTGGCCAACCACCGTCCGCCCACCCAGAATGGTGCAATTGGCGTATAGCACACAGTTGTCTTCAATGGTCGGGTGGCGTTTCACGTTGGCGAGTGATTTGTCTACCTGCAATGCCCCCAGCGTCACCCCTTGATAGATTTTCACCTTGTTGCCAATAACAGCCGTGGCCCCAATAACGACTCCCGTGCCATGGTCAATAAAAAACGAGCGCCCAATGGTAGCAGCGGGGTGGATGTCAATGCCTGTTTTCCCATGCACATGTTCAGCAAAAAAGCGGGGCAAAAGTGGTGTGCCCAAACGGTGCAACAGATTGGAAATGCGGTAGTTGGCAATAGCGTAAAAGCCTGGGTAGGCGGCGATTACCTCCTCGGTGCAAGTAGCTGCCGGGTCAAAATCAAAAAAAGCCTGCGCATCTTCCAGCAGCATTTCGTACACCTCGGGCAATTGATCAAAAAAGCCATTGGCGATGATCCCTACCGACTCGCCACCATCCTGAGTGAGCGGGTAGAGCAATTTCATCAGGTCGTGGCGGAGCAGGGCATATTGTACCCGGGCCGGCTTTGGCTCCTCACTGAGCATGGGAAACAAGAACAAAAAAAGCGCATCCGCCAAGCGATGTGACTCCTCTCTGGGAGGGATGGAAACATTCTGCGTGAGTTGCTGATGTTCAAGGGTTTGGAAAAAATTTTCGAGATGAGACTTCATGAAAAACGATTAGATATGTATAGATAAACATTCAAACTCCAAGCCAAAGAAAAGGTTTTGGGCGATTTTCGCTTTCATAATTTTTAGTCTTTCGACCTTTGCCCTTTCTTACTTGACTGATGGAACACGGATGACACGGATGAGACACGGATTTTATTCATATAGCAGAACAAATCCGTGTCTCATCCGTGTCATCCGTGTTCCATCTGTCAAGCAGAATAACCCAGTAACAAAATATCCTATGCTTGGTCTTTCTCGCTTACAAAACACCGATTCCAACAATTTCTTCCTCATCGCCGGGCCTTGCGCCATTGAAGGCGAACAAATGGCGTTCGACATAGCTGGCCAGGTCAACGAAATCTGCCAACGCCTGCGCATCCCCTACATTTTTAAGGGCTCCTACCGCAAAGCCAACCGTAGCAAACGCGATTCTTTCACGGGCATCGGCGACGAAAAAGCGCTCCGCATCCTTCAAAAAATAGGCGAAACCTTTCAAGTTCCCACCACGACCGACATTCACACCGAACCCGAGGCCGCCTTCGCTGCCCAGTTCGTGGACGTACTGCAAATCCCCGCCTTCCTTTGTCGCCAGACCTCCTTGTTGGTGGCCGCTGCTCAAACAGGCAAAGTGGTAAACATCAAAAAAGGTCAATTTGTTAGCCCAGAAGCCATGCAATTCGCCGCCGAAAAAGTGCGCGAAGAAGGCAACCCCAACGTCATGCTCACGGAGCGCGGCACCACTTTTGGCTATCAGGACTTGATAGTTGATTTTCGGGGCATCCCTGTCATGCGCTCTTTCGGGGCTCCTGTGGTGCTTGATTGTACGCACTCCCTTCAACAACCCAACCAGAGCAGCGGCGTCACGGGAGGCCGGCCCGCGCTGATCGAAACCATTGCCCGCGCAGGTATCGCAACGGGTGCGGACGGTCTTTTCATCGAAACACACCCTCGCCCTTCCGAAGCAAAATCGGATGGAGCCAATATGTTGCCACTCAGCGAATTGGAAAGGATTTTGGAGGGTTTGGTGCGGATACGGGAGGCGATACGATAAGCTGATTTGAACGAATGCTATAAGGTTTTTAAAACCTAATAGGATTGCATCAAGGTAACTGGTTAGGATGGAACACGGATGACACAGATTAGACACGGATTTGCACGGATTTTTTGCATTCATCCAGAAATCCGTGCAAATCCGTGTCTAATCTGTGTCATCCGTGTTCCATCCTAACCAGTTACG
>JANMME010000796.1:0-1855 GCA_031373015.1 Saprospiraceae bacterium | reverse complement strand
GCCGAGCAGAAAAAGGTCTTTTAGAATAAATATGAAGCTCCGCCTATCTCCTCAGCCTACCCAATTTCAATCGGTATTTTGACCCTCTTTGAGGTTGCAACTTAACAAGGCAGCAAGGCGGTCGTCTGAGCCCAACACTTCCATTTCGTAATTCCCGTCGGGTTTCAAATCTCCTTTGAGCCGATAGGTGCGTCCATCAGATTCTACCCACAAGAAACCATCCAAGGCCCCGTTGTGAGAACGAACCAGCACCATATCGCAACGCGCCCCGTTGAATCGTGTTATATAGCGACTGCTCCATTTGTTGTCAGAACAATCGAGTGTAATGGCTTGGGCTTGCGCTACTTCTTCAGCTTCCAAGCGGCTGCCGAGGGTGTTGTCGGCATTTACCCAATCAGCTTCAATACGTCGGTTGTTGAAAGTACCACGGAGCGACCCGGTAATACCGCGTGCCATATCGCGTTCTTCAAGCGTAAAAACCTCTTTGTCGAGTGTGCCAGTGAGATTGAACCGAATGCGGCTTTTGGCGTAGATGAGATAGCCCCGGCAATTGCGCCCATCGAAGCCCAGTGTAATATCCACCACGGTAGCGTCGTCAAGGCGCCCTTTGAAATATTTGACCCACTTGATGTCTACGGGCTTTTCAAATAATTTTAGGATGGAAGTATCTTTTTTAACAGCAGTGGCCGAGGCTACGGCGGGCAAAGTAGCCGGTTTTGATGCTGGAGCGGCAGTTCCCGGTTTTGCGGCAGGTTTTCCTGTTGCTGGCGGATTTGTTTTTTGGGCAAAAAGGGAACTGGATAAAAAAACTAGAAGGAGGGTCGCGAGTTTTTGCATGAGAACACTGAAATATTTTTTGAGGAGTACAAACGAAGAATCTACTGCTTTCTGATAATCAAATTCGAAGAGAACTCATGCTGCCATTTTCCAATCTTGTTCCATTTCAAAGGCTTCGTGGAGGATGTCATAAAGCAGGTCGTGGTATTCAGGGTAATCGGGCAAATTATTGTGGCCTGCACCGAGGATAGGGTGAAGCGTGATTTTTTCGGGCACCAAGTTTTTGAGCATCTCGCATTGGCGGTAAGGGATTAGGCGGTCTTTGGTGCCGCCTATAATGTGAATGGGGCAGCGCACTTTTTTGACAAACCGGTCAGTCCGAATTTGGTAGCGCAACAGCCATCGGATCGGCAAGATGAAAGCGAAGCGCGAGATATGATACAAAAACGAGTAGTAAGGGCAGTCTAAAATAAGCATTCGAGGCCGATTCCAAGAGGCTACCCGGGCAGCGAGGCCACTCCCGAGCGAGCGGCCATAAAGTATGATGTGCTCCTCATCGTATTCGTCGGCGAGCCATTGATAAACGTGTTGGAGGTCGCTGAAAAGGATTTCCTCGGTACGGCGGCCACGGCTTTTACCAAAACCCCGGAAATCAAGAATGAAAAAATCGAAGCCTTTGCCCACGAAGTCTTTGGCAAACTTCCCCCAGCCTTTGATGCTGCGCGAATTTCCTTTGATATAAAAAACGACTCCTTTGCTATTGGGCACTCGGAAGTGCAGGGCATTTACCATTCCACCATCTTCCATATCGAAGTTAACCTCCGTAAAAGGGAATGGGTATTGGTATGCAAAGGTTTTGGCGAGCCGTTCAGGCCGAAAGAAAAACAAGTCTTGCCCGAAGTAGAACACAAGACAAAGCCCAACATAAGAGGCCACCGGCCAAAAAAGAATGTTTACCCAGAACAGCATTTGCGGGCAAAAGTAGGTAGACTCGGGGGGATTTGGTTATTTGTTGATTTGGGGATTTGGTTATTTGTTGTGCCAGGGCTGGGTATCTGTTTGGCTGCCCAATAATTAC
>JANMME010000795.1:0-3663 GCA_031373015.1 Saprospiraceae bacterium | reverse complement strand
TGCAGCAAAAAGGCTTCAACCCCATTGCTGAGTGGGTCGAGTAAGTGCTGCACCACTTTCTCGATAGCGGCATCCGTATAGCCAAATGGTAGGGAGGCAAACGAAGCACCCAGCCCCATCAGTCGGTGGGAAGGAAGTAATGCCGCCGGCCGAACCATCGCATCCCGCGCCTGCTCAGCCGAAAGCGGGCGCAATTCATACCGACGCTGGAGAATATCAGGCAGATCCACTTTCATGGAGTCGAGCAAACTTAGCCGATCAGCGCGGATACTAATCAATGCTTTCACGTTCAAAGATGCAACGAGTTGACTGCGTTCATCAGCAGACAATTCGCTCATCCGACCTCGAATGCTTTGTGGAATGGAGGTATAAAGCAATTCTGCTAATTGCTGCCTGAACTCGATTTGTTGCGCTGCGGGATAGGTAAAAAACTCCTCAAATTGGTCGAACAGTAGCACGATGCGCCCGCGCGTATGCGCTTGCAAGCGTTTGCAATGCAGCCAAAGCGAAGATTCTGGCGAAAGACTTTTCAGGAAATTCTCATCGGCATCTTGTGCGACAGTTTGCTGGATTTTCAAACGGGTAGTTTCCACGGGCGCAGGTGTAACTCCTTCGGAGTATGGGTATAGGCGCACGGACACAGGCAGGTAACGAAATTGCTCCGATTGATTCGGGTCGGTGAGCAGGGGCATCAGCCCGGCATTGAGCAACGAACTCTTGCCGTAGCCCGACTTGCCAAACAGCACCACCAATTTTTCGAGCAACACCAGATCGTGGAGTTGTTCCACGTCGGCCTCGCGCCCAAAGAAGATGTCGCTTTCGCTTTCGCTGAACGGCTTGACACCGGGATAGCGGTAACGCTTGAAGATGCTCATGTCAAGGGAGTTTTTTGGCGAGTTCAATGAGATTGTTGCGGACGAAAGCCATACGGGGATTGTATTCCAACACGGTTAGAGTCTCGCGCTCGCGCTGCAAGCGGTTATACTCAGCTTCGGTCATTGTCAACAAATCATTCCAATCCTTGTCCATTTGCGGAGCAAAGATGTGAAGCATGGCGAAGGCCGCCGGCAAGTCGTCGCGCTCGACCAATTGCACAACAGCCTGGCCGCTGGCCGAGAGCGTGTCTACCAGAGCGCGCAGGGGGTAATCAAGCGGAGTTTCCGCGTTTTTCAATTCGTATTGCCTATAAATCTCCGCCAGCATCCCAAAATCAGCTTCGATAAAATTAACGTTGAACTGGTTTTGGAGGAAAAACGCCGTATCCTCGGCAACGCCGGGAGTCTTGAGGGTGTAATTGCGGCTGTTGTTCGTGAATTTGTCGAGCATATTCAAATAGCGCAAAAACAACTGCGTTTGCCAACGCTCGAAATGGAATCCGAGGAAAATATAAGTGGTGGCTTTTTGCAGCACGGAACGCACTTCGGTTGGCATTTTGTCGCCCGTGAGCATGGCTTGAATTTGCAAGAATAGGTCGTCGTAGTCGAGGATGAGGGATTCTTCGTCTTCCACAGAGCCGCAGAGGTTGTAAAGCAGCGGGCGATGGGTATCGGGCTTCTGTATTTTGTATTTTTCTTCCTTGTTGCTAGCCGAAAAATAATCGAATTGAAGAGGCAAACGATATTTGGCAAACGAATCAGCCATGAGTTTGTCGGGATTAACCGAGACCATGAGCCGAAAGGGTAAACGGGCAATCTGTTGCAGCGCGTCATCGGCTGGTTTGGGAAATCCATTTCGATAAAACTGCCCAGCGAACCTGCGCCCATCCGCTTTGGAAAGCGCGTCTTTGAACAAAAAAAGCCCGTCGCGGGCGTAAAAGAATTTGAGGCCATCGCGAAGGGGAAGATCACGATGTGTTTCAAAATTGTGCTTCAAATGTTCGTGAAGCCGCGTGTGCGCGTCGGGCAGGAAGTCGTGGCCGAGCAGGAGAACGGCCTGTTGGTTGCGAATATCTTCAATGATGTTGTCGAGCATGGTCTTCGGATTTTGGTTTATCCAAGCCGAATGGATGCGCGAATGTAAAAAACTTTGAAAGTCTTACGGTCAATCTGTGTTTGAGGTTTACATCAGTCCTCGTAATGGCCGCGACAAGAAACAATTTCTATCATATCTTCCAAAACGCGATAGACAAGCCGATGCTCACTGGTGATGCGGCGGCTCCAACAACCGCGATAGTTGCCTTTCAAGGGTTCGGGTTTGCCCGTGCCATCAAACGGAGTTCGGGCTGTCTCGACAATCAATTGACGAATGCGCTTGAAAACCTTGCGATCAATTTCACCCCAAGCACCAAAGTCTTCGAATGCGGTTGACTCAAATATGATGCGTCTCATACCTTCGAATCGGAATATGCTTCAAATTCTTCAACTGAAAAAGTCACCCCGTTTCGTTTTTGGTCAAGATTGTCCAACGCACGGTCAATTCGGGCGAAATAGGCCTTTTTTGTTTCTTTCGGAAACGCCTTTTTCTTTTTGGGACGTATATTGATGACTACCTCGCTCTCGCCGTAGACACTGATGAACTGCCGGATTTTTTCAACAATCTCCTGGCTGAGTTCTGTCGTATGAATTTTAATAGTCGCTTCCATGAACAGATAATTTTCCCACAAAATTAAGCAAACCCGGACGATTATCCGGTTTAAAATCTACCTTTAAGCAGGTATTCAGATAACCATGCAACACCCTCTTTCCATCGGCACAGACATCGGCGGCACCCACATCACCTGTGCTGCCGTAAAAATCCAGGAAGGCGAACTGCTCACGGAGACGCTTTCCAGAGCCACTTACGATCACGAAGCCTCGGCGGAGACCATCCTCCAAAGTTGGGCGAAGGCCCTGAACAACACGCTCTCCAAAATAGACGAATCGCAGTTGGCGGGCATCGGGTTTGCCATTCCAGGGCCTTTCGACTACCGAAACGGCGTCTCGGAGATGGAGCACAAGTTCAAAAGCCTGTTCGGCCTTCATATCCCCACTGCTTTAAATCCTTTGCTGACAACGAAGAAAGAACTGCCCATGCGGTTTTTGAATGACGCCACGTCATTCGCGGTCGGGGAGGCTTGGGTGGGCGAAGGGCAGGGATTTCACAAAGTGGTGGTTATCACTTTGGGGACGGGTTTTGGCTCAGCTTTTACGGAAGACGGTGTGCCGGTAGTGTCCGGGGATACCGTGCCGAAAGAAGGCTGTCTCTGGCATTTGCCTTTCAAAGACGGCATTGCGGACGACTATTTTTCCACGCGCTGGTTTATCGGGGAATACGAAAAACAGACTGGCCAGAAAATCCAGGGCGTGAAGGATTTGATGGATAAAACAGACACGGATGCCATCGCCAAAGGTCTGTTTTTGCAGTTTGGCCAAAATCTGGCGGACTGCCTGGCGATACCATTGCAACAATTCGGCGCCGAGGTTTTGATCATCGGGGGCAATATCGCCCATGCGCTGCCGCTGTTTGGTGGGGCATTCAGGGGCGGCTTGGAAAAGGCTGGGGTATCTGTAAAAGTCGTCGTTTCCAAACACAGCGAACACGCCGCTTTGATCGGCAGCGCACGCTTGCTGGACGAGGTGTTTTGGGGGAAGGTGTCGGAAAGGTTGCCGAATATTTAGAGCTATGCTCTTGGTCTTAACACCCAATTGTTGTGTTTTTTAAACACATAAGGCACATAAGGACACA